>MQUF01000021.1 GCA_001914235.1 Desulfobulbaceae bacterium DB1 | reverse complement strand
ATCATGCTGCTTTACGCTGATTTCCGGCGTTTTTCGGGCGCAGGAGTCCCGTCCCGGTGCAATCCGGCTTGTGTCCTCGGCAAGTTCACGGCTTTCGTTTACATACCCGATGCCTCCGGCTCGTCTATTGCCGTAACGGAGCGGCCATGGCCGGTGGCCGGGCGATCATTGTCGCGGCGATCACCATGGCGGCCCCGCAGGCCGGGCAGATGATAGCCGGCCGTTGCTTCAGGTTGCGGACAAGGGCGCGCCATGGCGCGACCCGCAGCACCAGCTGCAGGAAGCGGAGCAGCTTTTTGCTGCATGCATGGAGAAAACCATACGACCTTGCCCGTCGAAACCCTCGGGGCAGCACATGGAGCATAAGCAGGTAGAGGAAGTACTCGCCCTTGACGGTTCGGGTCCGGTCTTCTCCGCTTTTGGCATGGCGATACCGGAAGGTGACCATGCCGTCCCGGCAGTGCAGGATGTCTTTTTCCCGGATAACACCCCGGTACAGATAACGGCCAAGATAGATAAGGGCCTTCTCGCCGTTGCCCGCGTCCTTGCAGTCAACCACCCACTGATCGGGGCAATCATGGGGAACCGGCAGCTTGTTTTCGACCAGGGTCTGGAGCAGCTTCGCCCGAAAGACCTTGGCCATGGCCTTGTGGCTGAAGAGATATTTCCCGGATTTTTCCTTCCACAGCCCGGTTTGCGGGTTGATGCTTGCTCCGGGCATGACAACGTGGATGTGCGGATGATAGTCCAGGGTTCTGGAATGGGTGTGGAGGATGGCGGTGAATCCCGCTGATCCGCCGAGTTTTTTGTCGTTATTGGTGAAGGATTTCAGGAGGTCCTGTACTGCCCTGAACATCAGGGCGTAAACGGTTTTCTGGTGTTTCCACGCCAGATCCCGCATCTGCCCGGGCAGCGTGAAGGTGATCAGGTAGTATTGACACGGCAGTCGTTTGTCAAGCTGGCTTTCCAGCCACTGCCGGCTCTCATGGTTCTGGCAATGGGGGCAGTTTCTGTGGCCGCAGGAATGGGGAATATAGATCCGTTCGCCGCACCGGTGGTCCGAACAACGGGCCAGCATGTGCGGTCCATGCTCGTATCTGCATCGGGCCATGGACTCCAGAGCCTTGATGTGGCCTGACAGGAGATTTTTGTTGTAGGTGCGGAAGAAGCTGTCCCTGAACTTGTTGATGATCGTGGAGAGCAGCATTATTTACGCCCTCCCCATCTGATGTCCAGGGAGTTGACCAGGGAATTGACGGCCAGTCTCGCATTGTTGGCCGTGGTGGAGGTCAGGTGGGTGTATCTGGCGGTGGTCAGGATGCTGACATGGCCAAGGATCTGCTGCAGCTCAAGCAGATCAACCCCGGCCTCCAGCATGTGGGTGGCATAGCTGTGACGCAGGGAGTGGCATGAGATTTTTTTTTATGCCGAGTTGCCGGACAACGGTCTGCATGGTGGTTTGAATGCCGCCCCTGTCCAGGGGCAAATCAACCAGGTGGGCATTTTTCAGACCTCTTTTCCTGCTGGGGAAGAGGAACCGGGGATGCTTGTGCATGGCCCAGAACTCCCGCAGCACCCGCAAGGTCTTGTCTGGCAGCGGCACCAGCCGGTCCTTGTTACCCTTGGCATCACGAATATGGACCCGCATGTTGCCTGCGTCGATGTCGCCGACTGTGAGTCGAATGCCTTCGCCAAGGCGCAGGCCCATGCTGTAGCAGGTAAAAAAGAAGACCTTGTAGCTCAAGGTTTTGGTTGCGGCAAATAGTTGCTCCGTCTGCTCGACGGACAGGATGTCAGGGATTCTGGATGTCTTGGGAGGCTTGATCAGGGGGATATCTTCCCAGGGTTTGTTCAGTACCCCGGAATAGAAGAACTTCAGGCCGTAGAGGTCGAGCTTGACCGCGCTCCAGGAATGCGTGTCCAGGAGTTCCGTGAAATAGTCGAGCAACTGGCCGGAGTTGAGGTTGTCAATCCTGCAATCGAAATAGTTGCCGATACGCCGGATCGCCCTGGCGTAGGCGTCGATGGTCTTGGGCTGCAGACCGCCCAGTTTGAGGCATTTCAGGTGTTTCTGATACTGCTTGTTGAAGAGGGAATCTTGTGGCATGGTGGTGTTCATTGTAACCTCCTTGGTAATAGTTGATGCGGCGGCCTCGCCTTTGCTCCGCCACTCTCTACTTATTACCGTATGCCGTGAGATTACAACATGTTAATGATGGATAAACAAGCTCGCTCGTGACTCGTCTGCCGCGTAGCGGCTTCGTCCAACAAAAAGTTCAAGCTGAAGTAGCATGCTGAGAAAACACCGCCTTCTTCCGTTGAACCGTTGTCCGTGTTCAGCGTGCAGATGAACGGCAGACGATGGCCCGGCATGAACGGTCCACCAGCTCCGCCGCGGCGGCAACGGGATCCGTTGTTTTGATTTCCGCCGCCTTGAGCACCATGGGCAGATTGACGCCGGCAATGACGGCCCCGGCATCGTGACTCATGAGTTCCCAGGACACGTTAAATCCGGTGCCGCCGAGAACATCGGTGAGGATCACGGTGCCGTCAACCTGATCCATCTTCTTCCCGGCATCGTTGATCCCCTGCCGAATCATTTGCTCACGGGCGGCAAAGGGGGCGGAGACATCCGCTTCCGGACGCCCTTTCAGTTCGCTCATAAAAGGCACCTTCACGGCGGTGAAGTTGTCAAGCGGGCGACCGAGAATATAACGGGCAACCTCAAGAAGGGCATTGCCGATGTCGCCATGGGTAACAATAATAAATCCAAGCTTCTTTACCATGTGAGCACAAGCCGCCTCCCATTTTTTTTGCCCAAAATTCGCCTTCCAGAGGAGCGAAAACGAAACGGCGTGGCCGATTTTTTGTCCCGTCATCCACCACGAAGGCACGATGGCACCAATCACGCCCCCGGATAAATCCTACCCTACCAAAAAATCCTTGCCCAATGTATTTTTTTTGCCGGCAGACTGAAAAACTGGAAATAATCATTGAAGATCACCACCAATTTCATTAGGGTTAGAGGGCATTTCAGTTGCCGCATAATTTGGAGGGAATTATGGGGGAATTATGCTTTTTCCGATTTTAAAATGACAAAAGGAGGAAGAAGTATGAAGAACGTTGCCGCACTGCTTGCCGGAGGAGCTCTGTTACTTATCGGTATCGGTATCGCCAGTGGCCACAGCGACTGGGCCAAATACCAGTTTGTTCCGGTCCCCGATTACGTCAATGTCCCGGAGACAATAATCCTTGAGGACGGCACCCTTGATTGCTGCGCCTGTCACTGGAACACCAAACATGCCGGTCCCGGTCAGGGGTTCTGTGATTAAAGCAACCGCCTGATCACGCCGGTTTCTTCTCCTGAGCTGCGGAAAATCCGCAGCTCTTTTTTTTCGGGTGCCATCGTTTCTCTTGTCGCCTCCGGAAAAAAGTCGCGCCCGCAACCCCGCCGCCGCTTACTTTAATTGAAACCTGCTCATCTGCTCCTGCAGGCCGGCCGCAAGCTCCGCCAGCTGCTCCGCGGCTTTCCGAATCGCCGCGGCCGCCAAGGCGGTATCCCGGGAAACGTTACTGACGCCGCGAATGGCGGAAGCCACCTCGCCCACCCCCATGCTCGTTTCATCAACATTTCGACCAACCTCCTGCTCGATGCTGACGGACAGATCCCTGATGGTCCGGGAGACGGTCGAAGCGCCTTCCGCGCTCGTTGCCACCGCCCTGGCAATTTCCCCGGTAGTGGCGGACTGTTCTTCAATCGCCGCGGCAATGGTGATGTTGATTTCATTGATATCCCGGTTCATCTCCGCCATTTCACCGATATTTTTCACCACCGTTCCCGTCTGGAACTGCATTTCTCCTATCTGCCGGGAAATATCGCTTGTCGCATCCGCGGTTTGCCGGGCCAGCTCTTTCACCTCGCCGGCCACCACGGCAAATCCCTTGCCGGCCTCTCCGGCCCTGGCTGCCTCGATGGTGGCATTCAGGGCAAGAAGCTTTGTCTGTTCGGCAATCTCGGTAATGATATTGATGACATTGCCGATATCTGCCGCCGACCGGTCAAGCCGCCCTATTTTTTCACTGGACAGCATGCCCAGTTCATTCGCCCTTCCCGACAGCTCGGCAGCCCGCTGGCAGTTATGCGAAACTTCGCTGATGGAGGCGGTCAATTCCTCGACGGCGGCGGCAACGGTGGTGATATTTTCCGCTATTTCTTTCGCCGAGGCGGAAATGGCCGCCGACTTGCCGTTCATGCCGTGGGCAACGACGGACAGGTTTTTCATATTGCCGCTGATCTGGTCCGTGACCGTTGCCGCTCCCTCGGACCGCGATGACAACTCTTCCGCGCCCGAAGCCATTTGCCGGGACAAAACCGACAGCTCATCCGAGGCCAGGGCGACCCGACTGCTGTTGTCGCCGATAGTGGTCATTATCCCGCGGAGATTGCCGACCATGACATTAAGGGCGCGGGCCAGTTGTCCTGCTTCATCCTGCTGCTGAAGATGGATTTCCCCGGACAGATCGCCTTTGGCGACCGAACCGGCAAACTCCATGGCCCGGGCAAGGGGGCCGGCGATCTGCCGGGCAACCACCAATGAAACAATACCCAGGATGACGCCGGCCGCGACAATCACGCCGAAAATGGAGCGCAACAGCATGCGGACCGGCTGCCTGACCTCCCTTTTTTCTATCTCCGCGATCAGCGCCCAGCGCGTGTCGACGATCTGCACCGCGGCATAAGAAGACAGGACGTCATGGCCTTCATAATCGACGATGAGTGCGCTTCCCGATTTCCCCTCCAGGGCCGAACGGCTCGCCTCCGTGTCCACTTTTCCCTTGCCGGTGGTGTCGGAGAATGACGCCTTGACTGAATGATTTTCAGGATCAAGGAAGGAATCGGAGCGCATCAGTTTGTCCGGACCGACGAGATATGCCTCGCCGCTGTCTCCCATCCCGTCACGCTGGTTCATGATGGCATTGATCGTTGCCGGTGAAAGCTGCAATGCCGCCACCGCCACCAGGTCACCGGCCGCATTGAACACCGGATGCCCGATAAAGGCGGCGGGGTCGCCCTTGCTGGGGGCGTATGCGGAAAAATCGACAAAGGCAGGCGCTTTGTTTTCCACAACCCGCCGCCACAAGCGGGCCAGCCCGCTTTCCCGATACGGCCCGTGCACCAGATTGGTTCCGAGATCGGCTTCCTGCGCCGCGCTGTACATGACATGACCGTGCTTGGCGCAGATGATGAAAATATCATAATAGCCGTACCTCTTCATGTAATTGGCCAGGTCGCCGCTCTTTTCCGCCCATATTTTTTTGTATGCAGCCGTCGACACATCATACGGGCCATCCGGCTGGACATTGGTTTCAACATGATAGCGCACGAGCTCCTGGTACATCAAATGCACGTCACTGCTCTTGGAAAGAATCTCGACGTCACGCATGCACCCGGCAAAAAACTTTTCCACCTGATCTTTTTTAATACCCCGCACCGTTGCCAGCTGATCGAACGATTTCTCCATCAGCGCCCGGGTCACCTGCCGGCTGGACCAGCCCGCCGAGACAAGAAGAGGGGTAATACCCATGAGCAAAAAGAGCAGCAACAGCTTTTTACCCATGGCAATATCGCGCAATCGCAAGGTCATTTTCTTTTCTCCTTCAAAAAAGAACACCGTCCGGCAATTTTTCCTGCGCGGAGCACGGCAATGAAATGGTGCGCCGGCAGGAATCACCGCCGGCTCGGACCGGCCGGGGCATGTTCAGCCGAGCACGTGGCGCACGGAATGCGCCAGGACAGCCGGGGAAACCGGCTTCTGCATAAAATTCTTCGTGGCTGTCGCCGCACACTGCTTGACAACACTGTTATCGATGTGCCCGGACATATACAAAACCTTGATATCCGGGCACATCGCGACGATTTTGTCGGCCAGGACAATTCCGTTGATGCCGGGCAGAACAATATCAGTCAGCAGCAGATCTATATTCCCGCGCCGACCGGCACAGAACGCCAAGGCCTCTTCGCCGTCTTTTGCGGCCAGAACCGTATAACCAAACCGCTGAAGCGATTCTTCGCTCATCCGCCGCACCAGCACGTCATCCTCGACCAGCAGGATCGTTTCCTTGCCGCCGGATAAAAAACCGATCTCCTGCCAGTCGTCGCGGCTTTCCTCATACTCCCCGGCGAAAGGCGCCACTGCCCGAGGAAAAAAAATGTCAAACCGTGTTCCCTCCCCCGGCGCACTTTGGACAAAAACATCTCCATGGTTCTGCGTGACAATGCCGTAAACCGTTGCCAGTCCGAGTCCCGTGCCCTGGGCCTGCTCCTTGGTCGTGAAAAACGGCTCGAAAATGTGCGTTTTCACCTCGTCGCTCATGCCCATGCCGGTGTCGGAAACGGAAAGCCGGACATACAGGCCGGGCTTCAGGAAGCTTTCACCATCTGATCCCGCCTCACCGGCAATGTAATTTGCCGTCTCCATGGTCAATCTGCCGCCGGCCGGCATGGCATCCCTGGCATTGACGGCAAGATTGACGATCACCTGCTCGATCTGGGTCGGATCGGCCAGCACCGGCCAGAGATTTGTCCCCGGCAGAAAAGTGCTTTCTATGCTTTCGCCCACCAGCCGCCGCAGCATTTCCCAGGTATCGCGCAGCTCCTTGTTCAAATCCAGCAAAACCGGCTTGTTGACCTGCTTGCGGCTGAATGCCAGCAACTGCTTGACAAGCCGCGCCGCCTTGCCGCCCGCCTTGATAATGATATTGATCTCCTCCGTCACCTCCCCGCCCTCGCGCATCTTCAACAGGCTGAGTTGGGCATTGCCGATGACGGCGCTCAGAATATTATTGAAATCATGGGCCACGCCGCCGGCGAGCCTGCCGATGGATTCCATCTTCTGCGCCTGAAAGAGCTGATTTTCCATTTCCTTAAAGGCAGTGATATCCTTGGCAAAGTGCACAACCCCTTCGATCCCCCCGGTTTCGCCGGCGATGGGCGTGGCAGACACGAGAAAGATTTTTTTCAGACTGGCGTGCCTTATTTCCGCCGTATAGGGCAGGTGATTTTGCCAGGCATAGCGGATTGGGCACCCCTCGCAGGGGACATCCCCGTTGCAGAACAGCTCGTAACAGAGCTTGCCGCGCAGCTCCGCGGCAGGAGCGCCGAACTGGTCGCAGCCGGCCCGGTTGATGTGGAGAATCCTCATCCCCTCATCCTGCAGGGTGACGATATCGGAAATCGCATCAAATGTTTTCACCCAGCTTCTTTGGGCGTTTTCAAGCTTTTCCTGCACCTTGTCACGGGCGGCAATCTCATCCGACAACTTGCGCACCATACCGCCCAGCTCCTGCCGGGACTGATGCAGCTTGTCAAGCAAGGAACCGAAGGACGCATAGAGCACGGCGAGGGCCAGACTGAGGAGCATCACGCTGACCACCACCGCCTTGACGATAAAGAGCTTTTTTTGCCTCACCCCGCTCGTGATGTCCTGGAGCGCGATCACCCCGCCGATGATCCGGCCGGAAAAATCGACAAAATCGGCATGGGAGTGCACAATGTAATCTTTATCGCCGACGTCGATTTCGCGACCGTCCTGACTGAAATCGAAATCAGGCGGAAAGCCGGCAAACAGCTGCGGGTTGCTGATGATCACTTTCCCGTCGGCCAGTGAACAGGAATGGGTCGAGCAACGCTCTGCCTCTCCTTCCCCGCCGGGCAAAAGAAAAGCGGCAATGGCCGAGCCGGTCTTTCGTTCAAGGGCTTGCGTGATGCCGCAGATATCTATGCCGAACTCCAGAAATCCCACACAGGCGCCGCCGGACAGCACCGGACAAACGATACGATAGGCGGTGCCGTATTCATCGGTTTCATAGCCCGTCAGCTTGACGGAAGAGGAGCAGGCGGCATCGATCATCGGCCGCTTGTGCCGCAGGTCATCACCAAAGTGGAGAGGATCATGCAGGCGCAGGAAACTCGAGCCGTCCGGCAGAATAAAATGCATTATCCTGAAGGCGGCATTCTCCCGTTTCAAGGCGGCAAATTTCGGCAGGGCCGTGGCGCGGAGAGCCTCCCGGTCCCGGGCGGCGAAGCTGCCCACGATATTTTCACTCGTCTGCAGCAAATTTGATATCCGATGTTCATACGGACCAAGCCCGTAATCATGCTGGCTTGCTATGAGGGTATCGATTTCTTTTTTTTCTTTTTCGATAAATTCATCAATTGTCCGGTTATGAAACCGAATACCGAGAACTATGAAAAACAATGACAAAACACTGATAACCAGAAAAACAATACTTATCGCCTTACTCTTCTCACTCATTCTTCCACGCCTGTCCACAACAGCACTTCATCTCATCAAAAACCGAAACGCGATAGCCGCGTCGCAAGGCTTGCCTTCGGCGGCAGCCCGTCACGCCGGGCAGTTAACAACAATTATCACTTTGTGTCAACATAGCAAAAAGACATAAAAAACATATAGCAGAAATATACTTTATTTTGAAAAACTCGCGAAAAAAGAGAGAAAGGAGAAAGCAGAAACAGGACACGCAACACCCTGGAAGAAAAGAAAAAAAGGCAAGCCGCCGAGGTCGGAAAACGACGCGGCCGGGAAAAATCTCCCGCCGCGTCGACGGCATCATTCATGACTGAGAAGAAAGGAACGCAGATTGATCTTCTTGGACTTGATGCCAAGCTTTTCCCTGATGTTGTTGCGGTAGACCCCCACTGTTCCCGCAGACAGTCGCAGCAGTTCACCGATCTCCTTGTTGCTTCGCCCTTGGCGGATCAGGTCGGCAACCTGCAGTTCGCGGGGGGTCAGGCCGACTGTTTTCGAGGCAACGGTCCGGAGAAAGGAAGAGGTGATTGTGGCGATATTCTGTCGGAGAATATCAACATAAACAGCGGCCCGCCGGTCGGACAACTGTAATTCCAGTTCGTCGAGATAGGGCGTCACAAGGTCTTTTATATTGGCGGCGATCTTTTCCTCGCTGCTTTGCTGTGCCCTGCTGCTCTGCTCCAGCAAAACCTTCAGCGCGGTATTTGCTTCCTGCAGCTCTTGCGACTTCTGCTTCAGGATCAACAATGTCTTCTCCTGCTCGTGTCCTTTTCGCCGCAACTCCTCCGTTCTCTTCCGCACCTCCTGCTCCAGGACATGATGGGAAGAAACCAGCATCTCCTCAAGCTTTCTCTGCACGGTGATATCGCGAAAAACACAAAAAGTCTTTTCAATGCCGCCATCCTGCCGCCGCAAAACACGACCGTCAAAGGAAACAAGAAAGGTTGATCCGTCCTGTTTGACCATGGCGAACTCCACATCCCGGGCAACGCCTTCTTTTTTCAACATGGCGAAGCTGTGCTCGAAATGAGACCGGAAGGGTGACGCAAGAAAATCCTTAAACGGCCTTCCCAGCACTTCCGCCCGGCAATAGCCGAGAGAGCGAAGCCACTTGCGATTGACATCGATCAGGATGCCGTTTTCATCCAGGGATTGATAGGGAAAGGGGAGATTATGAAACAGGAGACGAAAGCGCTTTTCATTTTCCCTGTTGCGCATCTCGGCATTTTTTCGCTCGGTGATATCGGTAAAAAAGGCAAAAGCCCCAGGGGAATCTCCATTTTGAACCGGAAGCACGGTCGGGCTGCACAGGGTAAAAACCTTTTCCCCGTCTTTTTTCCGCAGGACAATGGAATAATTCTTGTGCGTTGTCGACGGTTCGGTCAGCAATCCGGCGAACCTGGCCCTGTGCGCCTCGTCGACAATGGCCGGCGCACTGCCGCCAATCAGCTCCTCCCGGGCAAAGCCGAGCATGTCACACAAAGACTTATTGACCTCGATGATCACCTGGCGCGATGAAATGCGGATATAGCCCTCGGAGGTTGTCTCAATCAGCATGCGCAGAAACTCTTCACTCTTCCGCAACGACTCCTGCATGGCAATCCGTTCGGTAATGTCCCTGCCCGCGACAACAAGGGCATGCCGGCTGCCGTCCGGGTTAAAAAGGGGGATCTTGACAATATCAAAGACCTTTTCCTGCCCATCCGGACGTGGAATGAGCTCTTCACCCCGCGACGGGGTTTTCCGCGCCCAGGCCTGGTTGTCGGTATCCATGCAGGCAAGAAAGGCGTCACGGTAAAAACGGCTGTAAGGGGCCAGCTCGGCATCGGTTTTTCCGACATAGTCGACGCCGGTGAGCGCAAACAAATCCAGATCATACTGATTGGCCAGCAGCCATCTCCCCTCTCCGTCTTTCAAACAGATGATATCCGGAATGGTATTGACAATCGTATCAAGCAGCTCCTTTTTTTTCCGCAACTCATCCTCAATCATCTTCCGTCCGCCGACATCCTCGTAGACAGTGACGATTTCACCGGAAGCGAGGCGGTAAACACAGTTATCGCGCCATCCCGCAATGCGGCTGTCCCGGTAGAGGGAAACCGGATGATGCTCCTCCGTGCCGGTACGCCAGACCCGACGCAAGACATTCAGGAGACCGAACTCGCGGACCCCGGGAAAAACCTCGGTGACCCGCTTGCCCATCACTTCATGCCGCGCCACTCCTTCCATGTTTTGCGCGGCCCGATTCAAGTCGACGATGACGAAATCTTTCCCGTTCTCCAAGGCACGATAGACAACAGCACCGCTTTTCATGTTGTCAAAGACAAAACGGTAGAGATCATTCACATCCGCGTCGGCGGGAGATGTCGCGTCATGCACGCCGGGACGATAAAGTTCTCCCGGCAGTTCCCGGCTCTTTTTTTTCATGATATCCGCATACCCCCTAGAAGGTGGACGGATCCTCGTCGGGGAGCTCCGACTCATCAAAGGGCAGCACGCCCAGGCGATAAAGGAAAGCCTGCAGCTGCGCAAGGATTCTCTCCTGATCGCGACTCACATCCTCCTCCATCAACGCCTTGTCGACAACCTCCTCCAGCAGCTGCAAATCAAGCGACCCGTCAAGCATGCCGTGTCGACGCAGCAGGGAAAAAACATACCGTTCATTTTCAATTTTTTCATCCTCCGCGCCGACCTCATGGCGCAGATTAACGAGAATATACCAGCGCATGGCGGAAAGCAGCGCATCGTACAGGGTGGCAAGCCCCGAGGACGCCTTGTTTTCGCGCATCCGCCGCACCCCGCAACGCAAGTGCAGCTTGGTGCGCAGCAGCAGCGCATCCTCCCTGCTCATTTTTGTTTCATCCATCATGCCGAAATGGGGACTCATGGCACCCTCCTTGTCTCAATCCGCAAAAGACGGTTGTGCGAACATCCCTGCCGGAGCACGGATGTTCGCACAGGATTGGGGGTGGCTTGCCGGGATCGGCCATGCCGGTTCCGCGGCAAATCAGCACATTCCGCAATTAGTCCTTGCCTCCCCCTGCTCCGATGCTTAAAATGGCATATAACATACCTGTAATAATCATTTTTTTGTAATAAAATATAAATTTCCTTACCATTGAACCAATAACAACACAAGGAGGAAAAAATGAAGGAAGGAAAGGCATGGAACCCCTATCTGGGCGGCGCGCTCACCGGCATGCTCGGCGTGCTTTCTGTCCTGATCACCGGCAAATTTCTGGGTGCTTCAACAACCTTTGCCCGTTCCGCCGCCATGGTTGAACAAATCTTTGCTCCGGAACATGTCGCCGCACTCGACTATTTCCAGAAGGTCTCCCCGAAAATCGACTGGCAGTGGATGTTCGTCGCCGGCATCATGATCGGCGCCTTTTTCTCGGCAATCACCTCCAACAGCTTCCGCATCCAGAACCCGCCGGACATGTGGGTCAGTCGTTTCGGCAACTCTCAAGGGAAACGCGCCCTTTTCGCCTTTGTCGGCGGCGCCATCGCCATTTTCGGCGCCCGGCTGGCCGACGGCTGCCCGAGCGGCCACGGGTTGAGCGGCGTCATGCAGCTTTCGATCAGCGGCTTTATCGCGCTCGCCTGCTTTTTCATCGGCGGCGTGCCCATCGCCTATCTTCTTTACCGGGGAGGAGACAGATAATGGAACTCATATACGGACTGGCAACAGGCATCATTTTCGGCTTTTTTCTGCAGCGCGGCCGGGTGCTGCGCTATGACAAGCAGATCGGCGCCCTGCGGCTGCAGGACATGACCATCATCAAATTCATGCTCAGCGCCGTGCTGGTCGGCATGGTGGGTATTTACCTCTGCCACGACTTGGGCCTCATAACAAAAATGGACATCAAGACCACCAGCATCGGCGGCAATGCCGTCGGCGGTCTGATATTCGGCATCGGCTGGGCCTTGCTGGGATACTGTCCCGGCACCCAGGTCGGCGCCATCGGCGAAGGCAGGTGGGACGCGATCTGGGGCGTGCTCGGCATGCTGGCCGGCGGCATGCTGTATGCCGAGGCATACCCGTTGATGAAAAAAACGGTTCTCACCTGGGGCGACTTCGGTAAAATCACCCTGCCCCAGGCTCTGGGCATCAACCACTGGATCATCATTCCCCTTTGCATTGCCGGAGGGATCGTGCTTTTTCGCTGGTTTGAAGCAAAAAAACTGTGACCCATCTCGGCCATTTCCATCCTTTTTTTGACGGGCAGGAGACCCCATGAACCAGGAAAATCGTTTCACCATGTTATATGTCATGCTGGCACTCTTCGGCGTGATGATCCTGCATGATCTGTGGGTGGGGTTTACCCAGATCGAAACCATTCCATACAGCAGGTTTCTCGAGCTTCTTGACGAGGACAGAATCGCGGAACTCTATGTCACGGACAAATCCTTGTCCGGCACCATCCGCGACCCCCAGGGAGACGAAAAACAACAGTTTGTCACCGTGCGGGTTGACGAAAAACTGGCTGATCGCATTGCCGGAAAAAACATCAAGATGACCGGCGTGGTGCAAAGCACCTTTTTGCATGATCTGCTGTCATGGGTGGTGCCCGCCCTGATTTTCGTCGGTATCTGGGTGCTGGCCATGCGCTATTTTGCCAAAAAAGGCGGCATGGGAGGCTCCTTCATGACCGTAGGCAAAAGCAAGGCCAAGGTTTACGTTGAAACGGACACCAAAAAATCCTTTCAGGATGTGGCCGGGGCCGACGAGGCCAAGGACGAACTGATCGAAGTGGTTAATTTTCTTAAAAATCCCGAAACCTATGGGCGCTTGGGGGCACGCATGCCCAAGGGGATCCTGCTGGTCGGTCCTCCCGGCACCGGCAAGACCCTGTTGGCCAAGGCGGTGGCGGGAGAGGCGGCAGTCCCCTTTTTTTCCATCAGCGGGTCGGAATTTGTCGAGATGTTTGTCGGTGTCGGCGCGGCCCGGGTGCGTGACCTTTTTGAACAGGCCCGCACCAAGGCACCCTGCATCGTCTTTATTGATGAGCTTGACGCACTCGGCAGAACGCGAGCCGGGGCGCAGTTCTCCGGCGGCCATGACGAAAAGGAACAAACCCTCAACCAGCTGCTGGTGGAAATGGACGGTTTTGACTCCTCCACCGGCATTGTGCTGCTCGCCGCCACCAACCGGCCGGAGGTGCTTGATCCGGCCCTGCTCCGCGCCGGCAGATTCGACCGCCAGGTGCTGGTTGACCGGCCGGACAAGATCGGACGTGTCGCCATTCTCAAGGTTCACTTGAAAAACATCAAAAATATCGACCAGAATCTTGACCTTGACGCCATCGCCGCCATGAGCACGGGCTTCAGCGGCGCCGACCTGGAAAACCTGGTCAACGAGGCTGCCCTGGTCGCAACCAGGAGAAATGGTCAGCAGGTGACGACCGCGGATTTCAACGAGGCGATCGAGCGCATTGTCGCCGGACTGGAACGACGCAACCGGGTGCTGAACGAAAAGGAACGAAGGGTGGTGGCCTACCACGAAATGGGCCACGCCATTGTCGGGGCCGGGCTGCGCATGTCGGAGAAACTGCACAAGGTGTCCATCATTCCTCGCGGCATCGGCGCCCTCGGTTATACCATCCAGCGCCCCACCGAAGACCGTTTCCTCATGACCCGCGATGAACTGGAAAACAAAATCACCGTCCTTTTCGGCGGCCGGGCGGCGGAAGAAATCGTTTTTTCCCATCTGTCCACCGGCGCGGCCGATGATATCAGCCGCGCCACCAATATCGCCCGCAGCATGGTGGTCAAATACGGCATGAACGAAAAACTGGGCTTTGTCGATCTCGACGAAGGCAGCAACGATAGCTTTCTCGGCGGCCGCGTTCCCGCCCTTTCCCGCACCGTCAGCGAAGAAACGGCCCGGGAAATTGATGTGGCGGTGCGGGAAATCATTGCCGACTGCTATGACCGAGCAAGCAAAATTCTGCAAAACAACAGGGAAATCCTGGAAACAAGCGCCACGACCCTGCTTGAAAAAGAGACCCTTGATGAGCACAATCTTGCGTCTTTGCTCGAAAATTTACAGACATCGCCCCATCCGGCCACCAGCTAAGGCAACCGCAACCCTGTAAATATTCATTTCGATTTGCCATTAAAAAATTTTCATTCAAAAAACAGGGCGTTTGCAAATCATCAGTAAAAATTATTATATTTTTTCCTAACAGGAGCCATTTTTTTTAACCCTGTCTGCAAACGAATACAACCTGTTTTTTCGTTTTCCCCAAATACCAAATTTCCTTTTTATCCCAGCCTGTTCCCCTTGTTTCAGGTGCGGCATTTTGTCGCACCTGAAACAAGGGCGATGTCTCCTTTTTACGACAAACGCATTCCCGGAAAGCAATCCGCGCTCGCACCCTCTCAATCTTTTTTCTCTTCACATATCAATACATTAGATACAGATATTGCATTATTTCACCACAAGAACACACTTGGCACCAAATATGCTGACTACCACATTGTCACAAAGAAACAAGCAACATCACCCCATTCACTCAACCTTTACACAAGGTGCCGCATGAAAAAAATATTAGTCACCGCCGCCATTGTCACATTGTTTGCTTCCTCCACTGACGCTTTCGCCGCGGCCAGGGGAATCAACATGTCAATCAACCCGGTTCCCACCGTGCTTGGCGACAAAACACGTTTTGTCTGCACCGGCACAGGCAGCTGGGAAGGAGGCCTGAAAAGCGCCCTGATCGATATCTGGGACGAATCAGGTACCAGGATCGTTACAAACGGCAAAATGAAAATCAAAGGGAAAACCGCGACATACAACTTCAGCATCCCTTCCGATGAAATGACCGGCGAATGGGATTATCGCTGCCGGCTGCAAGATGCCAAAAAACACAAAGCCGCCAAAAGGATCGAGTTTCAAGTCATGGCCGAAGCGACCGAAAACGGAGGGACACGGGAACCGGTCGCAGCCCACCAGTCCATTCAGTCCTATGATGGCCCGGCAACCTGCATCGCCTGCCACGAAATCGAAGCGCAAGACATGCTGGACAGCCTTCACATGCAATGGTCCGGCCCCACTCCGAATGTAACCAACATCCGCGGCAATGACGGCAAGGCCGTCAACGGCATCAACACCTTCTGCACCTATGCCCCCTCGTCAAAGGGCGCATGCTACAGCTGCCATGTCCGGGCGGACGGCAATGCACCCCATCCGCCGGAACTGACCGATGTGGACTGCCTGATGTGCCACAGCGACACCTATCAGCGAACATTTGTCCCTGACCCGGACAACACCGAGACGGTCACCAACATTAACGGCGAAACGAAAACCTATCTGTTCGGCCTGGTCGACGAGGAAGGAAACTACCAAACCGAGCCTGATTTCGCCAAAATGCCGGCCGGCACCACCATGGTTGACCTGGCCCGCAACGTCCACCTGCCCACCCGTCAGTCCTGTCTCCGTTGCCACGCCAAGGCAGGCGGCGGCGACTGGACGAAGCGGGGCGACATGGGACAAAGTACCGCGGCCCCCAGCCTGAAGGAAGACGTCCATATGTCGGCGGATGCCGGTGGCGCCGATCTCAGCTGCACGGCCTGCCATAGCGCAAAAGACCACAAAATCGGCGGCCGCGGCATCGATCTCCGCCAAACCGAAGCACCCAACCCGAAATGCACGGGCTGCCATTCCGCTTCACCCCACGATAACGCGACACTGAACCGCCACGCCAAGGGGCAGCTCTCCTGCCAGGTCTGCCATATCAGAAAGTTCGGCAAGGGCGGCGCAACCGAGATGTCCCGCGATTGGCTGAATCCGGTGTGGAACCCCTCCTTCTGCTCAGGCCAGGGCGGATTTGTCGGCGAAGAGGTCGAGGCTTCCAATGTCAAGCCGGAATACGTCTGGTTTGACGGCACCTCCAAGGTTTACAGCGTCGGCCAAACCATCAGGCCGGACGAACGCGGCATCTATCCCATGGCCGAGGCCAACGGAGCGCCTTTTGACGGAAAAGCCAAGATCGTGCCGATCAAACGCCACTTCTCCCTCATGCCGCTGCACGAAAGTGGAAAGATCATCCCACCCTCCATCATGTGGATGTTCATGACCGGCGACTTTGATCTGGCCGTGCAAAAAGGCATGGAAGAGCAGGGCATGACCGGCGGCTACCAGATGGTTGACGTTGACGCGGAAATGCTGATCTCACATGGGGTCGAGCCCGCCTCCATGGCCCCGTCCTGCAAAGAATGCCACGACGGCAGCGGTGAAACCCCGGACGGCGGCGGCATGCTGCCTTTCGGCGAACTCGGCTACCACACCTGGCCCGCCAAGGTGAAAAACTGCACCCTGTGCCACGAGAGGGAATCGCTTTCCTGGACCGCCATGCACCGCGAACACACCGGCGGCGAAGCCAGCCTCTTCTGCGTCAGTTGTCATACCACGGAACCGGCCGGCCTGGTCAAACCGAAAAGCGACCTCTGCAACGACTGCCACGGCTCGAAATCCTGGAAGAGCAACGAACTGCACGAAAAACATCTTGAGAAAGGGTATCAGTGCGTAAAATGCCATAAGTTCTAACAACAAAATTTTACCAATAAAAAAAAGGCTGTCCCGCGCATGGGGGACAGCCTTTTTTTATTGGAGCGAGCCGGATGGCAAAAAGAATATTCCCTACCGCCCCCCACCCTCGGACGAGGCCCCCCGGCCCGGCTCATAGCGCCAACTGACAAGAGGCGACAAAAGATAGAGAACGAGATACAAAAGGGCGAGGTGGGCAAAATAGGGGGTAAAAAGCGAGAACAGCAAACTCAGAAAACAAAACCGGGCAAACCAGGGATGACGGTCCACGTAACGGCCGAAATGCAGATAATGAACAGGATAAAAATTCATCAGCAGGGAAACAACGGGCATCATCCAGAAACTGACCGCTCCCCAGAAGCGAACGAGAGAAACATCGTGCTCCATCCCCGCCTGACAGTAAAGCACCAGCGGCGCCACCACCAGCAAGGCGGCGGCGGGCGTCGGCATGCCTTTGAAATAACCGGGGATGGGTGTCCGATCCAGGGTGAAATAGATGAGCCGGACGATCCCCAACAGGGCATAAAGAAAAGCCACCCAACCCACCGACACCCCCGGAAGAGGCGAAGGGAAAGCGACCAGATTGATATAAAAAATCACCGCGGGCACAATACAGAAGCTGACTGCGTCGGCAATGTCATCCAGAATACCGCCCAGGGTGAAACGACTTCCCATCGCTGTTGTCGACCCGGTATCGGTGAGCCCCAGCCGCCTGGCCAGTGCCCCATCAAGTTTATCGAATATGGCCGCTCCGATTAAAATCAGGTATCCATCCCGCATTCTCCCCTGATAGGCAAAAAAAACGGCCAGAATACCCATCATGGCATTCATTACGGTGAGCGCATTGGGGAAAAAAGAAAGAATACGGCGCCGCAACTCATCATCATCCAGGCAGAGTTCGTCAAGGCAGGCTCCGCCATATTTCCGGAGATGGGCGGCGATTGAACCGAAATTGATGATAAGAAAGAGTATTTCGACGACAAACAGCCAGCGCACCGGAATGGAGGCAAAAACCTCCGTCAGTCCGTGCAGATAGGAGGCGGTGCCGGCCGGAACATAAAAGACATAGGTATAAAGCAGCAGACCGACCGGCGCGGCGACAATGGCCCGCAACCGGGTAAATTCCTTTGACTCGGCGCCGATCTCGTCCTGCAGACTGTGCCGTCGGATAAAATGGGCGAACTGATCGCGAATGAGCACGGCGATGCAGAGAAGCAGCACCAGAATGGCGTGCAGCAGATCTCCCCTGCTGTACTCCCCGCCCTGCTGCAGCAGCCGCCACATGGTACCCACCGCCACCAGGGGGAAATTGATGGAATAAACCACCTTGTCCATGAGCCGCTCCGCAAGGCTCGCCAGCACCGGGTGCGGCTGGAAGCGGACGGCGAACCAGCCGTCCATCAGGTCAAAAATCATGGAAACAAAAAGCAGGGACACCCCGCTGACATACAGGGTCGGGCTGTTGTTCCACATGGTGCCGAGGGCGCAGAGCATGGCGCAGAAGACCAGCGGCGGCCTGCCGTAAATGAGTACGGTGGAAATTTTTTTGGGTATTTGCATTGAAAACATGAAAACGTCTTCCCAAACAATCTATAACTTATTAAAAAAACAAGACAAATTTAAAAATCGCTACTTGACGACACCCACATTTAACTGTGCACACGCCAATATGTCAAATCAAATAAAAATCTCCGCCCGTCCCATCTTTTCTTGTCTATCGTCAATGAATTCACGTGATTGTGCATTAATGAGAAAAACTTCTCCCAATAAGCGGCTGATGTGATATAATAATCGACAACATACTAAATCAACAAATTCAATTAGTTACAATACAAACTCAACTATTTCCACTGAATGAACTCCTGGCAATCCCTATCAATAGTCATGGTGCTCATGGGCGCGCTTTTCATGGGCGCCTCAATCATCCTGGGCGTAAAAGCCGGCAAGGATGTTCCGTCAAGTTATCAACGGAGCTGGAAAACCTTGACCGGCTTGATGGCCTTTTTTCTTGTCGGCTATCTCACCTTTATCATCATCCAGATCAGGCAACTGCCCCTGCCCACCGATCTGGTTACCGGCATTGTCTTTCTGGGCGGGGCTTTTTTCGTTTTTCTCATGATCAAACTGACGAGAAATACCATTGCCAAAATCATCGACGGAGAAAAACTGCTGCTCAAGGCCAGGGATGAGCTGGAACTCAGGGTTGAACAGCGGACAAAGGATTTGCAGCAGGCCATGACCAAACTGGGCTACGAGGTGAAAGCCAGGGAAAAGGCGGCCAAGGCCCTGGCCGACGCCAATGCCGAGCTTGCCCAGATCCTGAACAGCGCGGCCGACGGCATCAGGGTTGTCGATAAAAATTACATAGTCCTGCGGGTCAATCGCACCTTCAAGCGGCTGATGGGCCTCACCGATGAAGATATCATCGGGCTTCCCTGTCATGAGGTGCTCGGCAGCCCGTCCTGCAATACCCCGGAATGCCCGGTGTCCAGAGTTCTTCACGGTGAAACACGGGTGGAGTGCGAAAAGAACATCGCCAACCGCAACGGCAAAGTCATCCCCTGCCTCATCACCGCATATCCTTACCATGACGTGGAAGGCGATCTTGTCGGGGTGGTTGAGTCATTCCGGGATATTTCCGAGCGCAAGGAGATGGAAAACAGGCTGAAGGAGATGTCCGTCACCGACGAGTTGACCGGCCTGCTGAACCGGCGCGGCTTCCTTGAGATGGCGGAAAACCAGCTGCATCTTGCCGAACGGCTCGACAAATCCCTGTTTCTGCTTTACATGGATCTGGATAAAATGAAATGGATCAACGACAACCTGGGTCACGCCGTCGGTGATCAGGCCTTGATTGAGGCGGCAGGGGTGCTGAAATCCACCTTCCGCAAAACCGATGTCATCGGCATCGGCCGACTGGGGGGAGACGAATTCGCCGTGCTCATGCTGGGCGAACCCGGGACAATCTGTGAGCATCCGGTGGTCAAAAGGATGCAGGAGCACATTGCGGAGATCAACTTGGAACCGGACCGCGCCTATGAACTTTCCATGAGTGTCGGCATGGTCTCCTACTCCTTTGACGAACCATGTACCATCGAGGAGCTGCTGGCCCGCGGAGACGAGGTCATGTACCAGTGCAAAAGGGAAAAAAAGAAACGGGAAAACGGCGGGTGACGGGCAAGAATTCCCTTCACCCCAAAAGCGTTTCCTTCATCTTGCCCGCTCGCCCCGTCAAGGCCGCACCGCCCGCACATAGCCCTTTGTCCCCGGAGCGTACTTCCGTTGCGGATCGCATTGATCAGAAATTTCCCACGCGCCGACAACGCCTTCTCCGCTTTTGTCCACCGACCAGTATGACCCCTCCCGATCCAGGGTGCATTCACCGTTCTGATGCAGATCAAACAGGTAATTCAGATCGTAAAGTTCGGCAACGGAGGGCAAGCGCCAGTCAGTATAGCCGCTTGTCCTGTTGAGTTCAGCGATGACGTCATTGGCCTCTTGAAGGCTTTTTGCATATCTGCCCTTTTCAGTTTGCCACATCCGACCGCTGACCGTGTCCCGGCAAATTCCCTTATTAAGCGGAACGAAACGGGGACCGGCGCCGTTTTTCAGGGCGCACCCGGAAAAAACAAACGCACAACCGAGCAGACAGACCGCCACGACGATTTTCTTCATGATTCCACCTCCTGAGCAAAAGTGACGTAATTTATTGTGCCGCAATGTGATCGCCGACCTTCCTTGTTCTCTTTTTCCAATATTCGACATGCGATTTCGACCCATTTTTCTCCTTTTTCCCGCCCAAAAAGTCACTTCCCCAAGATCATTTTCAATGACCGGACGCAATCAGCCAGGTCGGTTTCCTTTTTGCTCACCCGCGACATCATGATGCCCCCCTCAATAACCGCGACCACTGTTTTGGCCAGAAGCCGGGAAGGAATGGGACTCAAAAGAATTTCCCGCTTCCGGGCATCCTCGAAATAATGCTCCAGAACATCCGTCCAAACGGAAAAGACTTCGTTGATGACCACGGCAAACCTGTCGTTATTGTCACTCATCTCCAGGGCCGTGTTGCCGAAGAGACAACCGCCCACGAAATTATTCTTTTTTTGTTCCGTCAATATCGCCTCGCAGGAACGAATAACCTTTTCAATGGGATCATCCCCCTGAAAAGACTTTTCCAGAAAAACAAAAAACTCATCCCGGGCATCCTGGAGAACCGCCAGGCCCAGCTCTTCCTTGCCGGCAAAATGATAATAGAGGTTGCCTTTTTTTACTCCACTCGCCTGAATTATTTCACTGATAGCGGTATGATAAAAGCCTTTTTCAATCAGCAGTTTTCTGGTTGTCTTCAGTATGTGATTTCGGGTTATCTCGCCCTTGCTTGCCGTCATGCCTTCCCCTTGAACTCAAAAAAAACCAACCGTTCGGTACAAAATATGGACTTGCCGAAAGAAAGTCAAGTTCAAAGTGCTGGGGCTGCACATACACCAGAGATGGGAAATTACAGGTAAGGTGTCCCCCAAATTCAGCCAAATCCTCCTCGGTCAGGGTAAGGGCCTCCTCACCCAGGCGGTGTACAATTGCTGCCAAGAGGGTCTCCATGGTGATCGCATAGACGATCTCTGAGGGGTTGGCGGGAAGTTGAGTGACGATTTCTTCATGTTGCATAGATTCTCCTTTATGTTGGGGAATAAAAAAAAAGCCCCAATGACCGAGATGGCCAAAGGGGCTAACGCATAAAAACTCGCCTTCTTGTTAGAAAACGGTGTTAATCTTGGAACTGTGTCTTGGGAACGACTACTTCAAAATATACTGGGAATGCGGCATAACAATTATATTGATTTCGAAAGAATTTCCGGCTATTACTTAACAATCATTGGTAGTCACATTGAAGGTTTCGAAGATGAAAAGGGGCCGAGCACGATCGTTTATTTCGACTCTCCAATTCAAAAAACCGACTACTTCTATCCCACCTCTCTCAAAAATGAGGATTCCCATGAAACACTCGTTTACCGCCATCACCCTGCTCTCAGTTCTCAGTTTCTTTGCCACCGCTGCCCAAGCCACACTCATTGATCGAGGAGGTGGCTTGATTTACGATACCGATCTCAACATTACATGGCTCCAAGACACGAACCTCGGTGCGGGATCAGCCTATGACAATGGAGGATCAACCACAGACGGTAGAATGACTTGGGACAATGCGATAGCTTGGGCTGACACTCTCATTTTCGCGGGTTTCGATGATTGGCGTTTGCCGACTGCGGAACCGAATTGTTCATATGAATGGGATTGCACATACGGTGAAATTGGACATCTCTTCTTTGAAGAATTAGGTGCCGAACGAGGGTCTTCAGTCTACATGGTTAGTGATACAGCGAACTTAGATCTTTTCAGGAACGTACAGGACTACGTATACTGGACCAGCCTCACGGTCAATTCCTATCCATCCTACGATCCCGGCGCTATAGGATTCAATTTTAACGGGGGTACGCAGTGTGATTACTGGCAAAGAAATGACTTTTTTGTTTGGGCTGTCCGTGATGGTGATGTTGCGGCGGAACCCGTACCTGAACCAGCCACCATGCTCTTGATGGGAACAGGGTTGGCTGGAATCATCACCGCACGCAGAAAAAAGAAAGCACAATCTCATCTTTCAGCATAGACACACCAAGGCAGGGTCATTCATTTGGCTTTGCCTTTTTTATTTCTGATGAATGATATCGGATTAGAAAATGTGTAAAATACTCCATATTTCGCTTGTCAAAAATATTAGGCTGAAGTAGACACCAAGAAATAGATACTAACTTGGAAGAATACGAAGGAGGAAATCATGACCCCGATTGCCACGTCGTGGATTGCCGGTGCTACGATTGCGACCGGAATGGTTGATTCTATCCGAATTCTCTATGGCACGGCCAAAAGTATTAACGATTTTCTAAACGATCACATTGAAGAGATGAAAAGGGCCGAGAATCCCACTGTCTCTCGAACCGGCAGTATTTTAGAGATGGCAAAATTTGGATTCGGAATTGGCTTCATTACTCCTGTTGCAATCATCGCTGCTGGACAAATGATACTCGGAAATCCTTTGTTGGCAGCCGGCACTATTGTGACTGCACCAATAAATCCAATCTCTATGACTTGCGCAGCGGTCGGTGCTCTCTATTACGGTTGGGGTGCGCTGACTGATCAAGAGCGAAACGAAATGCTCGAAAAAATTAGTCGTGGGTTGGAGATTGGGATCGAAATGATCCGATCCGTAATTCATTATGTCATCGATAAGACGAAGGTGTTGTTGACGTCAAAGAATCTCGATGAAATTAAGACATACATAAGCTCGACAGCAGAAAAATTCGGGAAGACACTTTATGATGTGACAAAAAAGCTCATCGATAAAGTCGTTGATACTTTCGATAAAGTTAAGAAAACGACTGGTGATGCAATTGAAAAAACTGCGGACTGTGTCTCAGGTGCCTGTGAAGCGATGAAGGAACAAAGAGTAAAAGCGGCTGACTTTGCCTCTGGTACCTACGATTCGATGAAAGAGCACGGGGAGAGAGCTGTTGAAAGCATGAAGTCAAAAAAATGTAAAAAATAGGGAAGAATGGAGAAACATGAAAATTTCAAGCTCTCTCGGGCCTGTAAAGAATTTTGTGTAAACGGTTTTCATTTTTAATTTTCAATATGCAGGCATTCTGTCGCCGAACAAGATTGAAAAGCGGTTCAAGGCAGCCTTCCAGTCTCTGATTGGCATAGTCCATTTTTTGGCGATATTGTTCAGCGCCATGTAAAGCAGTTTAAGCATCGACTCGTCATTGGGAAATGAACCCCGGTTCTTGGTAACTTTGCGCAGTGACATGTTCAACGACTCAATAGCATTGGTGGTATATATCACCTTGCGTATCTCGGGCGAATACGCAAAAAATGGGGTGATTCTTTCCCAATTTCTTCGCCAGGATTGGCCGATGGACGGATGCGTTTTGTCCCATTTTTCTTCAAAGGTCATCAGTTCCATTTCGGCCTGCTCGGCTGTTGGCGATTGGTAAATGGCCTTGAGATCCGCAGCCACCTCTTTGCGCTGTTTCCATGAGACATATTTCAGGGAATTGCGCACCATGTGGACGAGACAGAGCTGGACCTGGGTGAAGGGGAAAACCGTCTCAATGGCTTCAGGAAAACCCTTGAGGCCATCGACGCAGGCAATGAAAATATCCTGCACGCCACGGTTTCTTAGCTCAGTCACTACCTGCAACCAGAACTTGGCGCCCTCGTTTTCGGCAACCCACATTCCCAGGACATCCTTGACGCCGTCCATGGTGATGCCAATAGCCAGATAGACCGCCTTGTTCTTAACATGCCCATTGTCGCGCACCTTAACCCGGATAGCGTCCATGTAAACAATGGGATAAATGGGGTCCAACGGGCGATTTTGCCAAACTTTAACCTCGTCAGCAACGGCATCGGTGACCGTTGAAATCAGGGTGGGAGAGACATCAACTCCGTAAATGTCTTCCAAGTGCCCCTGAATCTCCCTGGTAGTCATCCCTCGGGAGTAGAGAGAGATAATCTTGTCGTCAAAGCCGGGAAAGCGGGTTTGCCCTTTGGGAATGATGACCGGATCGAAACTGCTGTCGCGGTCGCGCGGGACCTCAATCGGCATTTTACCGAAGTCGCCCTTGATGGTCTTTGCAGAGTTACCATTTCGGGCATTACCGCCTTTGGTGACGATGGTTCCATGTTTTTCGTGGCCCAGGTGGACGGTCATTTCCGCCTGTAACGCCCGCTCCAGTAAGGCCTTGGTGAGCTGCTTGAGCAGCCCGTTTTCACCGATCAGTTCTTCGGGCTTCTGGTAATTGTAGTCGGCAAGTAAACGATCCAAAATTTCTTTATCAATGGCCATATGAGCTCCTTTTTAAAGGGTAGTTTTTTGACTTACTCAGTCATAGCCATTTACACAAACTATTTTACACCCTCGCTCTCTCAGATGATCTTCTGCCTAAACGAACCGAATCTCCTCACCACTCTCTTTCCCACAACTACCGCGTCTCGATCCCCTTCTTCCGCATGTGCTCCTTCACTGCGGCAATGGGCACTTCCTTGCGGTGGAAGATTCCTGCGGCCAGGGCCGCCTCGGCAGCGGTCTTCGCGAACACCTCGGAAAAATGCTCCACCCGGCCGGCGCCGCTTGAGGCAATCACCGGAATGGTGACCGCCTGTTTCACCTGGTTGATCAGCTCGAGATCAAAGCCGCTGTTGGTGCCGTCCTTGTCGATGCAGTTCAACAGGATCTCACCGGCCCCCAGTTCCTGGCAGGTTCGGGCCAGCTGCACCGCATCCACGTCACGGCCTTCCCGGCCGCCCTTGACCGTGCACTGATACCAGCAATACTCTTCGCCGTTTGGTCCGGGAAAGGCGGTGCGGATGGTGTGATGCCCCGTCTCCTCCGGGCTTGCCACATAGACCCGCCGGGGATCAATGGAAATCACCACCGCCTGGGCGCCATACACAAGGGAAATCTGTTCAATGGAGCTTTTGCCGGTTTTTATACCGCTCCGCAGAAACTCCTCCACCGTGAAAACCGCGTCGCTGCCGATGGAAATCTTATCCGCCCCGCTTCTGAAATATTCGGAGGCCACATCTAACGCGGTATAATGTTTGCCTTCCGAATCGGTAAACTCACGAATGCCGCCGCCGATGGTAAGCGGCACAAAGACATTTTTCGAAGTGCTTTTCAGCACGTCGAGCATGGGCTGGTCCTTCATGGGAAAATCGCGGAAGCCGGTGATGTTGAGGAAGGTCACCTCATCGGCGCCCTCTTCAAAATAACGGCGGGCCAGCTCAACCGGTTTGCCCAGATTGCGCACTTCCCCCTCCTGCCGCACATCGTACTGATCCCCCTTGGTCACCACCAGGTCGCCGTTGTCGTTGCTGCGCACATCCAGGCAGGCGATGACCCGCTTGGCCATCCTGGTTTTTACGATATTGCCGCTGCCCGGGGCATGAATTAAAGCCCCCAGATCATCGCACCGCAGAAAATTCCGGAGAATATTCAACCCCGCCTCACCGCTCTTTTCCGGATGGAACTGCACCGCCGCCACCCGGCCCTTCTGCACGCCGCTGACAAATTCCTCGCCGTAATCGGTGGTGGTCAGCAGCCACTCCCGGCTGTCGTCTTGCAGGGTGGCGCGAAAGGAATGGACGAAGTAGAGCTTTTCCCCCTTGTAGCCGATGAAAAGAGGAGAACCCTTCCGAATATTGATACCGTTCCAGCCGATCTGCGGCACGGAAAGATCCGTCAGCTGAAAACGCTTGATCCGGCCGGGAATGATGCCGAGCCCGGCCACGCCCGGCGACTCCTCGCTGCCTTCGAAAAGGGTCTGCAAGCCGAGACAGATGCCGAGAAAAGGCTTATCGCTTCTGATATGGTGGAGCAGCGGCTCCACATAGCCCATGTCGCGCAGCCGTTCCATGGCCTTGCCGAAGCTGCCGACGCCGGGGAAGACCAGCCGTTCCGCCCGGCGGATATCGTCAGGGCTCTTCGCGTCCCGCACCTCAAAGCCCAGTTTTTTAATGGCATTGCGCACGCTGCGCACATTGCCTGCTCCATAATCGAGTAACGTGATCATATCCTGTACACCGTGATAAAAAATTCTCCCGACTCCTGACTCCTGACCCTTGACCCTTGAGTCTTGAGTCTTGAGTCTTGAGTCTTGAGTCTTGAACAATACCTGTCTTTTTTCCGGCCCGCAACTCCCTTTGATTTCCACGGCGACAATTGACAGAAAAAGCACATTGATTTATAGATCATCTGTCTACTTCTTTACTATAACTCCAAGAGGAAAAATATGATCACCATCAACGAGAATTACCTGAAACTGCAGGCCTCCTACCTGTTTTCCGATATTGCCAAGCGGGTGGCCGCTTTTCAGCAGAGCAATCCCGACCGCGACGTCATCAAACTGGGCATCGGCGACGTCACCCGCCCCCTGCCCGCCGCCTGTATCGAAGCCCTGCATCAGGCAACCGATGAAATGGCCGCGGAAAAAACCTTCCACGGCTACGGGCCGGAGCAGGGATATGCCTTCCTGCGGGAGGCCATTGCCGAACATGACTTTCAGGCCAGGGGCGCGAACATCGCGGCTGATGAAATATTCATCAGCGACGGCGCCAAATGCGATACCGGCAATATCCAGGAAATCTTCTCAACCGAAGCGAAAATCGCCATCCCCGACCCGGTTTACCCGGTCTATCTCGACACCAACGTCATGGCGGGCCGCACCGGCGTCTTTGCCGACGGCCGCTACCAGGGGCTGACCTATCTGGATTCGGTGAAGGGCAACAACTTTATCCCCGACCTGCCCAAGCAGCCGGTTGACCTCATCTACCTCTGCTTTCCCAACAATCCCACCGGCTCCACCATTTCCAGGGAGCAGTTGAAAACCTGGGTCGATTATGCCAGGGCCAACAAGGCGCTTATTCTCTTTGACGCCGCCTATGAGGCCTTTATCCGCGACGAATCGCTGCCCAAATCGATTTATGAGGTGGAAGGGGCGAAAGAGGTGGCCATCGAGTTTCGCAGTTTTTCCAAAACCGCCGGCTTCACCGGCACCCGCTGCGCCTTTACGGTGGTGCCCAGGGAATGCCGCGCCTTTGACGGCAAAGGCAATCCGCAGTTTCTCCACCCGCTGTGGAATCGGCGCCACTGCACCAAATTCAACGGCGTCTCCTATCCGATCCAGAAGGCGGCGGCAGCGGTTTACAGCCCGGCCGGCAAGCTCCAGGTCAGGGAACTGACCGACTATTACATGCGAAACGCGGCCCTCATCAAACAGGAGATCACCGCCCTTGGATTTGACTCGGTGGGCGGCGACAACGCCCCCTACATCTGGATCGACGGCCGGGGCCGTGATTCCTGGGAATTCTTTGACATGCTGCTCAACAAGGCAGGGGTGGTCTGCACTCCGGGCGCTGGTTTCGGCCGTTGCGGCCAGGGCTATATCCGGCTTTCCGCCTTTAACAGCTTTGAAAACGTAACCCGGGCCATGGAACGGATACGAGCAGCTTTGAAATAAAATTCACCACGGAGAGCACAGAGTTCACAGAAAATTAATTTTACATTTTTTTGTGAGTTCTGAGCTCTCCTTCCAGTTCTTCCAAAAAATCGTCAAATATTCAGCGGTTCAAGCGGCATCCATCCGGACGCCTTTTCATCGGAAAAATGCCGGGCGATCAGCTGAAACGATTCCTCCATGGCGATAAAGGCCTTTACCACATCCGGATCAAAATGGCTGCCGCTGCCCTGTTGAATGGTCCGCAAGGCCTCCCGGTGAGTGAAAGCCGGTTTGTAGCGCCGCGCCGAGATAAGGGCGTCGTAGACATCGGCCAAGGCCATCAACCGTCCGGCAAGGGGAATCTCCTCTCCCCGCAGCCCCCTCGGATAGCCCGATCCGTCCCATTTCTCATGATGCGTGTAGGCAATCTCCCCGGCTACCCGCAAAAAAGAATGGCCCCGCTGGTCAGGCAAACGGGATTCCGCCTTGCGCAGGGTTTCATGGCCGTAAAGAGTGTGTTTTTTCATCGCGTCAAATTCTTCCGGGGTCAACCTGCCGGGATTGAGCAGGATACTGTCCGCCACCCCCACCTTGCCGATATCATGTACCGGCGCCGAGCGGAAAAGCATATCGATGGTGTCCCAGTCAAGCGCCTTTTCATACTTCGGCAGAGTGGCCAGATGCTCGGCAAGCACCCGGACATAATGCTGGGTCCGCATGATATGTCCTCCGGTTTCATTGTCCCGGGTCTCGGCCAGGGCAGTCAGGCTGAGGATGGTTGTATCCTGGGCGATCAGCAATTCCCTGGTCCGCCGCCTCACCTCTCCCTCCTCCTGCCGGAACTTCATCAAACTCAAAACGGCAAAATTGCCGAAAAGCGGCAGCGCCGGCCAAAGAGGATTGACGAAAAAAGCGTGTTCCCTGAGAAGGAAAAACGAGCCGTACCATACCCCAACGCCGCCGATGACAAGAAACAGAACACTGACAAGAGGCCGTGCCACGGCGAGAATCAAGGTCGAAAACAGACCGAACAGGAAAACGATGCCGAGTTCGACGCCGCCGGCCCACAAGGGACGGGAAAGAAAATGACGGTTCATGATATTTTCGATGATGGTGGCGTGCACCTCCACCCCGGCATAGTGGGGATCAAGAGATGTGGGGTGCATGTCCATCAGGCCCGCGGCCGATGTGCCGACAAGCACCGTTTTTCCCTGAATGCGCTCTTTTGCCACCTGATTCTTGAAGATGTCGGCCGCCGAAACAGAATCAAAAAAACCTCCTTTGCCCCGGTAGGCGAGCAGGAGGTTTCCCGCCTCATCAACCGGAATACGGCGGCTGTCCAGCAGCACTGCCTGCAGCCGATCATTTTCCAGGTCAAGAATCAGGCTTTTCCTGCCCAGTGCCCGCATGGCCGTTGCCAGGGCCAGGCTGGGATATAATTTTCCCCGATAGGTGATAAGGAGAGGAACCCGGCGCAGAACCCCATCCTCGTCGGCCGGGTAATTGAGAAAACCGGATGATTCGACCGCCCGGGAAAGTTCGGCAAGATTGGTGATCGCCGCCCCGGCCTTGAACAGACGCGAGTCAGCCGACACGCTTGGCCCCTGACGATAGACAATATCAATGGGATGCAACAGCTCCTCGTGAACGGCATCCCCATCGCCGTCAAAAAGGAATTTAAAACCAGCGACAAAAGGCCCCTGTGCGAGGGACTTGGCCAGCGTCAGGTCATTGTTTGCCGGAGGCAGCGACAATCCCTCAAGGGCAAGGGTGACATCAAAGTCGCGTTTCATCTCCTGCCGCAGGATATGCAGGGAAGTTCTGTCCGGCTCGGCAAAAAGGATATCCAGGCCCACGGCCGCCGGTTCCAGGCTGTTCAGTTTGTCGAGCAGCAGGGCGACCCGGTAACGGGGCCAGGGCCATTGGCCGAATTCCGCCAATGCTTTTTCATCCAAGTCGACAAGAACCGGACCATTTTTTCCCGTCTCCCGGGGCAGGGCGCGAATCATGGAATCGTAAACCTTGAGCCCCACCAAGTTCAGCAGGGAAGGTCGATAGATACAGGCCAGGCAGAACAGCAGGGTGACCGCGGCGCCGCAGAGGAGGAGAAGTCCTCGTCCGCGGGAGTGCCGATGGCGGATTATCATTTAACGACAACCTCAACCCTCCTGTTTCTCGGTTCATCCACCTCATCCGGGGTTGGAATCAAAGGGTTGCCTTCTCCGTGGGAAGAGACTGCGATAAGCGCGGCATCGACACCCTTTTCCACCAGCAGGTCCCGGATATGTTCGGCCCGCTTTGTTGACAGGGCAAAATTGTCTTCCGGCGACCCAACGCGGTCGGAATGGCCGATGACGCTTATATCCCGGGAGTCTTTCGCACTGACGGATTCAAGGATCTCGGGGAGCAAAGAGGCCGACTGGTCCGTCAGCTGGTTTGATCCCCGCTGAAAATACAGGAGAAAGCTTTGCGGCTGGCGCGGCTCCACCGCCAGCGCCGCATTGAAGGTACGGTTGAACTCCTCGTCGCTCATGGGCGGAGCCGCCGTGGGCGCGCTGTGTGGACCGGCAACTTCAATGGTGTCACCCGCCGCATCGATGGCCATGCTTCCCTTGTCGTTGACAACCTCGATACTGCCTACTTTTCCGTCCTGATCAGGAAGCAGGACAACAACATTTTTTGAGGAACAGCCGGAAAGGATCCCGACCAGAACAAGACAGAACAGGATATGAACAGCGCTTTTCATAAACACTCTCCTTTCGGCGGATTAATTTCCGGCAATTTTGGCGGCAAAGCGGGTGCCGCGGATGGCGATGGTGCCCACCGGCGTTTCCAGCTTGATGGACTCGGGCGAAAGTTTGCCCATGACCCCGGAAAGATAGACAAAGGTGCCTTTAATCATTTTCGCCAGCAAAGAAAAACGGCCCTGGTCCGGAGAAAAGACATACTCCTCCAAGGCAAGCTGACTGTCGGGCCCAAGGGAAAAAATGGTGTTGTCCTGCAGGATGACGGCGACCGCCCCATCCGCGCCGGTGATGAGGATATCCCGGGCATAAATCTTCATTCCCTTTTCAGCCGGAAGAACATCACCCTGCCGCTCGATGGTGACCGTGCCCTGCACATTCTTCACGGAGCCGGCCGGATTTCCGCCTGCCAGAAGCGGCAACGCCGGAAGCAGCAGAAACAGAAACAGAAAAAAAATCATTTTTTTCATAAGACCTCCTCTGTCTTCAATATGATTTCACACCTTTTTCAAGCTTATCAAATTGCCGGATCGTTTGACAAGGACCGCCTGCTTAAAATAAATTCGACATCTCCGCCAGGATGGCGATGATTTTTTTTTGCTGTTTTTCAATGCTCGCGACCAAACGGAACTGAACCAGGGCGCGCTGCAGGTTCTGACCAGGGAAAGCGGTTTTAAAGTAGATGTCGCCTTCCAGATGGTCGGTGAAAAAACGCATGCCCAACTCAAGGGCAATCAGCTTCACCGCATCGGCGAGGAAATGAACATCTCCCGTGGTCAACAGCCTTCCCGCCTCTGCCGCATATCCCCGCAGAATGGCCCGGCACAGATCAACATCAAAAAAAACAAGGTCGGATGCCGCACTCTCTTCCCCTGAGGTGTTGCAACTTGACCGAAGACAGTCGCCGATATCATAGAGCAGCAGCCCCGGCCTGACCGTGTCAAGGTCGATCAGGCTCACCGCCTGCCCGCTTTTGCCGTCAAAGAGAATGTTACTCAGTTTGGGGTCGCCGTGAATGGGTCGCACGAGAAGTTTTCCCTGGTCGGCTGCTTTTTCCAGCACGGCTATCGCCTCTCGCCGTTGGTTGATAAAATCCCGGCAGAAACGGCTGTCAATCGAGTCCTCCCCCCGCCCGGCGGCCCGGACCAGGTCGTAACGGGCCAGGTAAAGGGGCGCGACATGAAAGCCCGGCAGGGTGTCATGCAGGCGGCGCGGATCAAGATCGTTGATCAGGCGGTGGAAGCGACCCAGGGCAAAACCCACCTCATGGGCCCGTTCCACACTATCAAGTTCCTCAAAACACCGGCTGTCCTTGATGAAATGGAGCACCCGCCAGCAGCCCCCCTCGGGATCACGCCAAAAATCACGGCCCGACAGGGTTTGCCGGAGAAGGGGCATTTCCCAGCGGCGGCCGGGCAGCGCTTCTCCCTTTGCCGCGACATGATCGCAGACAACCCGGAGATTTTCCATGACCCATTCGGGACGGGGAAACACCCGTGAACTGATTCTTTGCAACAGATATGACTGCTTGTCTTCGCCGTTCAGGGAAACCAGAAAGGTGTCATTCACCTTGCCCGTCCCATAGGGCCTGACAGCAGCAATTTCCGCGGCGGCAAAAAACATTCGGGCCGCGACATGAGTTTTTTCCATCGATCCAATACCATCCGTGCGGGCGACGCAAAAAGTCTTTTTCACCAGGGGATCACGAAGAAATCATTTTATTCCGCTAAGTTGTCCCAGCAAAACCTGCTCCCCCGCTCTTCATTTCTAATTTTTTTTGCGAGTTTATCATTTTTTGGCCTTTACGAACACCAATTAAAACATGTAGATTAATATCCATGCAGATCAATAAGATACGCTCAGCAAACAATTCACGATTTATCATCCTCCTGCTGCTGGCGCTGCATCTGGCCCTGGCCGGCTGCAGCACGACCTCGACGCCGGGCCCGGAAACCCTTGAACCGACAGAACGTGATAAAATTGCCCGCCTCGGCTATGCCATTCAGGCGGGCGCCTTCGGGGACGTTGAAAATGCCGCAAAACTGAGCGCCGTTCTCAACCGAAAAGGACTCAGCGCCTATTATTTCCGCCATGAATCAGGACTTTACAAGGTGCGCTTCGGCAATTTCCCCTCTCTTGATCAGGCGCAGCACAAGGCCGAATCTCTTTTGCGGGACGGAATTATTGCGGACTATTATGTCGTCCGACCGGAATCATACGCCGTTGCCCGCCTCGGCCTGCAGGATGATGCCTTTCTGCGCGACCAGTTGATCAACACCGCCGCAAATTTTGTCGGTATTCCTTATAAATGGGGCGGTCAATCCATCGATGAAGGGTTTGACTGCAGCGGCCTTGTCATGGCCGTCTACCAGTTGAACGGACTCAACCTGCCTCGCACATCATGGAAGCAGTATCGTACCGGCAAGGCGGTACAGGTTGATGAACTGAAAAAAGGCGACCTGGTCTTTTTCGCCACCAATGGCGGCAGAACCGTGTCGCACGTGGGAATTTACACCGGCAACAACACATTTATCCATGCCCCGAAAAGGGGGAAGCCCATTCAGAGCGCCTCCCTTGACAACGCCTATTTCAAAACACGTTTCATGGGCGGCCGAACCTACCTGGGAGACAGTTAATGCAAGCTCGCGGCGCAGGGATTATTTATCTTTTGACGATCTTGGTCCTTCTCGGATGTCTGTCGGCCAGGGAAACACGGGCGGAAAACGACCCCGGACTCCCTGTTTTCGTGTCCATCCTGCCCCAGGCATTTTTTGTCGAGCGGATCGGCGGCAACAGGGTGACAGTGGACGTCATGGTGCAGCCCGGCCAAAGTCCCCATACCTATGCCCCGAGCCCGAAGCAGATGGTCAGGTTGGCCCGGGCCAAAGTCTATTTCCGCATCAACGCGCCTTTTGAAAACGGCTTTATCCCAAAACTGCAAAGCGCCGTTCCGGGCATCGAGATTATTGATACCACCCGGGGAATTGTCCTGGAAAAAATGGACGACCACAACAACACAGACGATCACCACCACGATGAGGATCTTGACACCCATATCTGGCTTGACCCCCTGCTCGTCAAAAAGCAGGCGGCCATCATCAGGGATGGCCTGAGTGCAATCGACCCGGCCGGCCGTCTTTATTTTGAAAACAACTTCATCCGATTCGCCGGCGAGCTTGACAACCTGCATAACCGCCTCAGCCTGGCGCTGGCCCCGCTCAAGGGGAAAAGCTTTTTCGTCTTTCATCCCGCTTTCGGCTATTTCGCCAAGGCCTACGGGTTGCGCCAGGTTGCAGTTGAGACCGGCGGCAAGCAGCCCAGCGCCCGGCATATTGCCCAGCTCATCGAAAAGGCGCGGGAAGAAAAGGTGAAAGTGATTTTCGCACAGCCCCAGTTTTCCACAAAAAGCGCGGAAACCATTGCCCGGGCCATTGACGGAGTGGTCATTGCCCTTGATCCCCTGGCCGGAGATTACCTGGCCAATATGGAGAAAATTGCCGCAGCCATTGAAAAGGCATTACAATAATGCCGGGGAAAGAAAAGAAGCCGCCTTCGGCCGTCTTAGGGCAGGATACGCTCCGGCGCATTGAAGATATTAAGCCGTTCCGGCCGGGCATAGGCCGCCAGGGTCAAACCGGCGCGCCTGGCAATGGCAAGCCCCAGGGAAGAAGGCGCGGTGCGTGACAGGACAATGGGAATGCCGATGCGGGCGCATTTCAGCACCATATCCGAAGTAAGACGGCCGGTGGTGTAAACCGCACCTCTCGGTGTTACCTTTTTTAACAGAATGGCGCCGATAATCTTGTCCACCGCGTTATGACGCCCCACATCCTCGTAAAACGCCTGCATCCTGCCGTCCGCCCAGAGCCCGCAGCCATGGACGCAATGGGTATCCTGTCCGAGCCGCGAGGCATGAAGAGTCGTGAGAATGAATTCCCTTATTTCGGCAAAACCGACCGTGTATTCCCGCAGGGGATCAAACGCCCCTTCCAGCATTTCCCGGGAAATCTTTCCCGTTCCACCGCAGCCTGAGGTGATAATCACCTCCTTGGGCGCCGCATCCTCTTCCACATCGGCATAAACCGATATTCTCCCTTCCGGACAGACCAGCACCTCCTTGACCTGATCAGGAGTCGTGACATAGCCCTGGCCGAAAAGAAACCCGGCGCCGAATTCTTCCAGTCCGGTTTCCAGCACCATTGACGCCCCGATCACCTTGTCGTTCAAGGCGACCTTGTACGGGGTTTCAATGGCAACGATTTCCTCCTGCTCCTGGAGCCCTTCCGGGGTAAGGACAAACGTGGAGTGAGCCAATGTTATCTGTTTGATCATATTTTTACTTTTCTGCCTTGCCGGGCCGCATGGAATTTAAAAAAAGCGCTGAAGTCAAGGAAACCATCCGCCGAACAATCAGTAATTTCCCTTTTTTCTCCGATATAATACCCATAGAAAACCGATTCATATACTTTGTTCCACAACAGGCATCCTCCCCCTGAAAACACAGAACCTTTGCAAATCAAAAACATGGCCGTCTCGCCGGCACGAACCGCATACGCGGCGTAACGAACCCGCGGCAAAACGAACAAAAAACCACGCAAATTACCTGAAAGCACCGAGAATAACAAAAAAATGCCACGTTGTTGTATTTTTGTTTTGTCTTTTGGGTAGTTTTACTTATATAATTTAATTCAACGAGATTGCATAGAAATTCCTTGGGCAACAGACAGGCCATGCTCCTTGTCTGATTTGTTTTTTTCCGTTGTGCGCAGACTGACAAGAGTAATCGATCCAGGCGGTTTCAAGGTTTTTGAAATGACAAAGACATTTCACGTTCACCTCTCCTGCGCTCAGGGCGCAGCAGCACCTGTCTCCGCGACACGTCCCGCCCTTATAACCATGGGCGGCGGGAAAGCCCGGTTGAAAAGGCGCGGCAAACTTCTGCCGGCCGACGGTATTTTCTCCTTCTTTCCGTGCCTCCCTCCTCTGCCCTCCCTCACCTTACAGCGCAAGGGAAATCTCGAGCAGGCAAGCGGGATCAGGCGGGATATTTCCATCACAAGCAATTTCCCGATGAAACAATACGCTTCAGTCCTGTTTTCCGGGACAAAGGAGGGGGAGATGTCGATTTGGCCGATCCTGAAAAAAAAATTTCTTAATAAACCTTGATGTCCGGCTTGCCGTTGTGATATAGGTAATTCTACAGACATATAGGTATTTCTACAGACCTGCACGGTTCTTGGCGATACTTTTTTAGCAGTACAACCCAAAAGCAATTCTTACCAGCATGAAGGAGGGTTCAATGGAAGTCTCAAGGCGGGATTTTCTGAAGCTGTCCGGCACCACCGTAGTGCTCGGATCCCTTGGCGTGAACCTCGATCCTGCCAGGGCCTATGCCCAAGGCCTCAGGATCAAGAACGCCAAGCAGACCACCACGATCTGCCCCTATTGTTCCGTGGGGTGCGGCATAATCGTTTACGCGGAAAACGGCAAGGTCATTCAATCCGAGGGCGACCCTGATCATCCGATCAGCGAGGGGACGCTCTGTTCCAAGGGTTCTTCCTTGCTGCAGATGGCGAACAACGACACGCGCGTCAAGAAACCCATGTACCGGGAACCCGGCGGAACGGCCTGGAAAGAAGTGGAATGGGACTGGGCCCTGGACAGAATTGCTCGCCTTGTGAAAGACGCACGGGACAAGAACTTCAAGACGACCTCCAAGATCATGGTAAAGGAGACACAGCCGGACGGCACGGTGCTGGAGGTCGAAAAAGAGGTCACGGTCAACCGGACGGACGCCATCGCCCATATCGGCAGCGCCGCCATGGATAACGAGGAGTGCTACCTCATCCAGAAACTTATGCGGTCATGGGGCCTGGTGTACATAGAACACCAGGCGCGTATCTGACACTCCGCAACTGTTGCGGCTCTGGCAGAGTCGTTCGGACGCGGTGCAATGACGAATCACTGGATCGACCTGAAAAACGCCGATGTCATATTGGCCATGGGCTCAAATCCAGCCTCGAACCATCCTGTTGCAATGAAGTGGATCATGCGCGCCAGGGAAAAGGGCGCCAAACTGATCAGTGTTGATCCACGCTTCACCCAGACCTCCGCGAAAGCGGATCTCTATGCCCCACTCCGTTCCGGAACGGATATCGCCTTCCTGGGCGGCATGATCAACTACATCCTGGAAAAGAACCTCTATTTCCGGGACTACGTTGTCAACTACACCAATGCCTCGTTCCTGGTGAGCCCGGATTTCAAGGGTCCGTCCGACCTGGACGGCCTGTTCTCCGGCTACAACACGGAGAAACGGAGCTACGACAAGACATCCTGGTCCTTCCAGAAGGGCGAAGACGGCCTGCCGCTGAAGGACCCCACCCTGCAGGATCCGAACTGTGTCTTCCAGCTCCTGAAGAAACATTATGCCCGCTACACCCTGGACAAGGTAACAAACATCACCGGCACGCCCAAGGACAAACTGGAGGCCGTGTATGAGCTCTACGGCTCCACCGGCAAACCTGACCGGGCCGGCACCGAGTGCTACGCCATGGGCTGGACCCAGCACACCGTCGGCACCCAGAACATCAGGGCCATGGCCATCATCCAGCTGCTGCTCGGCAACATGGGCGTGGCCGGCGGCGGCGTCAACGCCATGCGCGGCGAGTCCAACGTGCAGGGCTCCACGGATCACGGCATCCTGTTCCACATCCTGACCGGCTATAACCCGGTTCCGAACGCATCCCTGGTCGACCTGGCGACGTACATCGAAAAAACAACGCCGACAAGCAAGGAACCGCGCAGCGTCAACTGGTGGGCCAACCGCCCCAAGTATATCGTCAGCTACCTCAAGGCCATCTATGGCGAGGCAGCGACCAAGGAAAACGATTTCGGCTACGCCTGGCTGCCGAAGCTCGATGTCGGTCAGAACTGTTCCTGGCTCATGCTTTTTGACAAGATGCTTGGAGGACAGTTCGAAGGCTTCTTCGCCTGGGGGCAGAACCCGGCGTGCTCGGGAGCGAACTCCAACAAAACGCGAGCGGCTTTGTCCAAGCTCAAATGGATGGTAAACGTCAATCTTTTCGACAACGAAACCGGTTCCTTCTGGCGTGGTCCAGGCATGAACCCGGCGGACATCCAGACCGAGGTGTTCATGCTGCCGTGCTGTTCGTCGGTGGAGAAAGAGGGCAGTATCTCCAATTCCGGACGCTGGGCGCAGTGGCGCTACAAAGCCGTAGAACCCGCCGGCCAGTCACTGCCCGACGGCGAGATCATGAACGAACTTTATTTCAAGGTAAAGGAACTCTATAAAAAGGAAGGCGGCGCCTTTCCCGAGGCGATCATAAACCTGACCTGGGATTACGGCGAACGCGACGCAGCGGGCAAGGTCAAGCACATTGACACCCACAGGGTGGCCAAGGAGATCAACGGCTACTTCCTTGAGGATGTTTACGACACCAAGGTGGAGCCGCCCAAGCTCATCGGCAGGAAAGGGGATCTGGTCACCAGCTTCCCCTCCCTGCAGGCCGACGGCACCACCTCCAGCGGCAACTGGCTCTACTGCAATTCCTATATCATGAAGGACGGCAAGGAAGTCAACATGATGGCGCGACGCGGCAAGGACGACCCAACGGGCCTCGGCCTTTATGCGGGCTGGTCCTGGTGCTGGCCGGTGAACCGGCGGATCATCTACAACCGCGCCTCGGTGGATCTGCAAGGGCAACCCTGGGATGCGAAACGGCCGCTCCTGAAATGGAATGCAACGGATAAAAAATGGGAAGGCGACATTCCCGACGGCCCGGCGCCGCCCATGGGCACCGAAGGCAAGCTGCCCTTCATCATGAAGCCGGACGGCGTTGCCTCGATTTTCGGCCCGGGCCTCAACGAAGGGCCGTTCCCGGAGCATTACGAAGCCTTGGAGTGTCCGCTCGAGGAAAACTCCATGTCCAAGCAGCGGATCAACCCGACCATCAAGATCTTCGGCGGCGAGTCGGATGCCTTTTACTCCTGCGACCTGCGGTATCCATTCGTGGCGACCACCTACCGGGCGTCGGAACACTGGCAGACCGGCTGCATGACGCGGCACTGCTCATGGCTGCTGGAAATGCAGCCGCAGAACTTCGTGGAGATGAGCGTGGAACTGGCGAAAGAGCTGGGCATAAAAAACGGCGAAACGGTCGTCGTTGTCTCCGGCCGCGGCGAAGTGCAGGCGGTGGCGATGATTTCCGAACGGTTCAAGCCCTTCAAGATAGCGGACTCGACCGTCCACCAGGTCGGCCTGACCTGGCATTTCGGCTGGCAGTTTCCCGAGGACGGCAGCGGGTTCGACAGCGCGAACCTGCTTACCCCGAACGTGGGCGACGCGAACACAATGATACCCGAGTCGAAGGCCTTCATGGTCAACGTCCGGAAGGCATAAGGGGGTGAACCATGGCAACATCAGAAAGCAAAAATCGTAAGGCGATCCTGGTTACCCCGGAGGTCTGCATCGGCTGCCGGGCATGCCAGGTTGCCTGCAAGTCCTGGAACCAGCTGCCGGGCATCAAGACGAAGAACAACGGCACATACCAGAACCCGCCGGACCTGGCGAGTTCGGCCTTCAACATCATTCAGTACAGCGAGGTGCCGTCGCAGAATAATCCCGTGCGCTGGCTCTTTCTCAGCAGGCGGTGCATGCACTGCGAGGACGCGGGTTGCATGAAGATCTGTCCCGCTCCCGGCGCCCTGTTCAGGACAAAAGAAGGGGCGGTGGCCTATGATCGCGACAAGTGTATCGGCTGCAAGCTCTGCGTCAACGCCTGCCCCTTTGACGTCCCTCGCTACGACGAGGAAGGCAAGGTGACGAAATGTCATCTCTGCTTCGATCGGATAGGCGAGTCAATGACGCCGGCCTGCGTCAAGACCTGCCCCACCGGCGCCCTGCGATTCGGGGATAGAAACCAGCTCATCGACACCGCCAAAAAAGAAGGATTCACCACGATCTACGGCGAGTCCGACCTCGGCGGCCTGGGCTCTATCTACGCTTTCAAGGAGGAGCCCAAGCTGTACGGCATGAAAGATAATCCAACCCTTCCGTCCAGCGTGATTTTCTGGCACACGGTCTTAAAACCGTTTGCAGTGGTCGGTTTGGGCGGCGTGGTTGCCGCATCGCTGGTCCATTATCTGGCGGTCGGCCCCCACAAGGACGAGGAGGTGTGACATGGCGGAAATGGTAAGAAAATCAAGTTCGGACGAGATCATCAACCACTGGATCATGGCCGTAAGCTGCATCCTGCTGATCATCTCCGGCTACGGCTTTCTGTTCAAGCTGGAGGCCGTCGGCGCCCTGTTCGGCGGCTTCGACACCATGAAGACGGTGCACAACTGGCTGGGAGTCGTCTTTATCGTCTCCCTGCTCTACTCCATGCGCCATTACCTCAAGGATGCCCTTGAGTTTGACGCCGATGACCGGCAATGGTTCAAGGTCGCGGGTGGATACCTTTCCCACAAGGTGAAGGTTCCTCCCATGGGGAAATACAACCCCGGCCAGAAGCTATACTATCTGGCTATTGTAGCGGCCGGCATCGCCATTGCCCTTTCGGGTTTCGCCATCTGGCTCATCCGGGATAATGCGGGCCTGATACTTTTTGCCCACCTGGTTCACAACGTGGCGTTCTGCATCTTCATTATCGCCGTGCCGGTCCATATCTATCTCGGCACCCTGGCAAACCCAGGGACCTTCCAGATCATGGTAAACGGCATGGTCCCGCTGGAGGTCGCCAAAAAAAGATATCCCAAGTGGATGAAGGCGATCGGCAAGATGTAAGGCGGCGTCAACTCAATCAGAGTCAAGGAAAGAGGGGAGGAGAACTCCCCTCTTAGGGTCCATATGATAAAATCAAGCCTGTTTGCCGTTGTCTTTCTCTTTCTCTTCTCCTTGGCCCAGGCCGGGGACAAGAGGATCGAAGTCGCTGTCGGCGACTCTCCGACCATGGGGCCGGCGGACGCGCCGGTAACCATCATCGAGTTCATTGATTTCCAGTGACCGCACTGCGTGGCGGCCGGTCCGACCGTCAAACAGATACTGCGGGCTTACCCCGGCAAGATCCGGCTGGTGATCAAGAATTATCCCTACAAATACCGTGATTTTGCCCGGATCTCCGCCGAGGCGTCACTGGCGGCACGGGATCAGGGCAAATACTGGGAAATGCACGACCTCCTCATCGCCCGTTCGCCGAAACTCGACCGAGGCAGCCTGATCGCCTATGCCGGGGAGCTGGGGCTTGACGTGAAAAAATTCACCGAATCCATCGACAGCGGCGCGCATGCGACGGCGATCGATCGCGATCTGAAGCTTGCCGAGTCAATGGACCTTTACAACACGCCAACCTTTTATATCAACGGTCGGCAAGTTATCGGCGAACGTCCCTTCAGCTATTTCAAGAAGATCATCGATGAGGAACTGGCCCAGGCCGGAAGGTAGGCGAATGAAAAAAATTGTGTGGATTCTCCTCGGGGTGCTCTGCCTGCCGTTGTCCGGACTGGCCGGCCACCTGGAGCCGTTCAAAAACATCCCGATTCCGGCGCTGAACCCACAGACGCCGGCAAAGGTTGAACTGGGCAAAAAGCTTTTTTTCGACCGGCGGCTGTCCGGCGACGGGACCACGAATTGTGGAACCTGTCATGATCCGGAGCAAGGGTACAGCGACGGCCTCGAAATATCGCTCAACTATCCCACCACCCGTAACTGGCGCAACTCGCCCACTTTGTTCAACGTCGCCTTCCAGCAGTACCTGTTCCATGACGGCCGTTCTTCGTCCCTTGAGGATCAGGCGCTTTTCCCGATGATGTCGGCCTTTGAGATGAATCAGAATCTGGATTTCATGGAGGAAGAGATCCGCTCCGTGCCGGAATACGTCGCGGAGTTCACCCGCGTCTTCGGTGACGCCGACGTGACCCGTGAGCGCATCGCCATGGCCATCGCCGCCTTTGAGCGGACCATTGTTTCCCGCGACGCCCCGCTGGACCGCTTTCTGGCCGGTGACGGCAACGCCCTCACCGAGGAGGCGCGGCACGGGTATGAACTGTTTGTCGGCAAGGGGAAGTGCGCTGAATGCCACTTCGGTGTCAATCTCGCCGACAACCGTTTCCACGCCCTCCATGTCCCCGAAAATCCCGAACACCTGACCGACCCGCGCATCGCGGCGACGCGCCGCTTTGTCGCCAAGGTCTATCACTTCGAGGAGTACCGGACCCTGGCCGAGGATCCGGGCAGGTATCTGATCACCAAGGAACAAAAGGACTGGAAGGCGTTCAGGACCCCCACCCTCCGGGAGATCGCCAAGACCGGTCCCTACATGCACAACGGCGTCTTCGCCACCCTGGACGAGGTCATACATTTTTTTAACGACGGCGGCGGCAAAGGCAATATTGTGCTCACGCCCCTGCGGCTCACCTCGGCGGAAATGCGACAGCTCAAAATTTTCATGGAAGAAGGGTTGACCGGCGCGCCGTTACCCTTCACCTATCCCAAGATACCGTAAGGAGGATCATGTCCATCAATATCCAACCCCACATCGAACAGCGGCCGCACCTTAAGGATCCCCTGGAATTTTATGCCAAATGGCAACACTTTCACGGCAAGGCCGTCTCCCTGCTGCCGAAAAGAGGATCAACGCCGAACGACGACTCCAGGGCATACCCGTCGGACAGCGTTGTGCCGCTTCTCCGGGCATTCACCTCCGTTTTCGGCCTGTCCGACGAAGAGCTTGCGCCGCTGGCCAAGGCCCTCACAGGAAACGAAATTGACTTCATGCGCCTCCCCCTGGACGAGATGCCGGCCCTTGCCCTCCCGTACGCCGAGGAGGAACAGGCCTCTCTTTTTTTTCTGCTGAGCAGGCCCTTTTTTCTTGCCCTGCGCCAGGTCTGCCTGCTTGACGGCCGGGAATGGGAGGGAGGACGCTGTCCACTTTGTTCGGCACGCCCGGCACTGGCCTCCATCGTGGAAGGACCCCGCCGCCATCTGCACTGCTCCTGGTGCGGCACCACCGGTCCCTATCGATTCATCGGCTGCCCGAATTGCGGAAACGAAAATACGACAAAGCTCGGCACCCTGGTGCCTGAAGGCGGCGAAGCGGGATTTCGGATAAGTACCTGCGATGACTGTCACACCTATATCAAGGTCGCGGAAGGCCGGGTACTGGAGGAGATGACCGCTGATCTGGCCGATCTGGCCAGCCTGCCGCTGGACATCGTGGCCCAGGAAAAGGGGTACACGCGCAGAGCGCCGAACCCCATCGGCCTGAAGAAGATCACCTAGCAAACGACTGTCCGGCCCTTCCGAAGCGGAAGGGATCCACTCGATGTCAAAGTTTCCGGTTGACGGTTGACGGTGAGCTGTTTTATGCTGACCGGCAACCAAACTAACCTATTTAATACCCAGCGGGTTTTCTTGCCAAAGGAACCCGCTCTTTTTTGCAAAAGAGTTTTTCCCATGCCCAAGATCGTCACCTTTATCGGCTGGCACGACAGCGGCAAGACCACCCTTGCCACCCAGGTGATCAGCCACCTGAAAGAAGCCGGCTACCGGGTTGCCGTCATCAAATCGAGCAAGGAAACGGGCGTCAGTTTTGACGCGCCCGGCACCGACACCGGCAAACACCGCCAGGCCGGCGCCGACTCCGTTCTCTTTGTCGCCCCGGACCAGATGGTTCTGATGACCGCAAACAGCAATCTTGCGCTGACCACCCTGGCCCACCGCTACTTCGCCGATGCCGACATCGTCATCGGCGAAGGGTTCAAGCAGGCCGACCGTGTCGCCAAGATCGAGGTTGCCCGCAACCATGACCAGCTGCTGCGGGACACGGTGACCGGCGTCATTGCCGTGGTCACTGATCAGGACATTGCCGGGGACTCCGTCTTTCGTCCCCATCAAAGCCGGGAGATCGCCGCTTTCATTGAAAAACGTTTCCTGCGAAACGGCCGTAACGGCGCCGAAGAGGTGTCCCTGCTGGTCAACGGCAGCAGAATCCCCCTGAAAAATTTTGTCCAGAGATCCCTGGCCGGCACGGTGGCAGGTTTTGTCAAATCACTCAAGTTGACCGAAAACGCGCGGGAAATAGAAATCCGCATCAAGCTGAACGATTCCGACGGCGACAACTGCCCGCAAAGATGAAAGGATTCTTTAATCTCATCAGCTCGCAACAGTTCACCGACCTGTTTTCCGGTTTCACGCCGCTGGCAGGGGAACGGATCCCCCTTGTCAAAGGACTTGGCCGGGTGCTGGCCGAGGACGTCCTGGCCCCGGAATCCCTCCCCCCTTTTTCCCGCTCCACCATGGACGGCTTTGCGGTGCGGGCGCGGGACACCTTCGGCTGCAGCGAATCGGAACCCGCCCTGCTCTCCGTGAACGGCGAGATCAGCATGGGCACAAGCGGACGCGCCATCTGCCTCAAACCGGGCGAGACAGCCCGTATCTGGACCGGCGGCGAGCTTGCGGAAAAAGCGGATGCGGTGGTGATGCTCGAATACACCAACCCCATCGACGACCGCACCATCGAGATATTCCGGGCCGTGGCCCCAGGGGAAAACGTCATCCAGACCGGCGATGATTTCAAGCGGAATGCCCCGGTGCTGAACCGGGGACGTTGTCTGCGGCCCCAGGATTTGGGGGTGCTGGCGGGACTCGGCATCACCGATATTTCCGTGACCCAAAAACCCGTGGTGGGCATCATCAGCACCGGCGATGAGCTGGTGGCGCCCCATCACACCCCGGCTCCGGGCCAGATCAGGGACATTAACACCACAACCCTTACCGGTCTGGTCCTTGAGGCAGGCGGCATCCCCCTGCCGCTCGGCATCATCGGCGACGATTTCAACGCCATGCTGCAGGCATGCCGGGAAGCCATGAACAGACCGGTTGACATGCTGCTTCTGTCCGGCGGCAGTTCGGTGGGGAAACGGGATTTCACCCTGGAGGTCCTACAGGAGCTTGACGGAACCGAACTGTTGGCCCACGGGGTTTCCATCCGGCCGGGCAAACCCACCATTTTCGCCCGGCGCGGCAACTGCGCCCTTTTCGGCCTGCCGGGACACGTGGCCTCGGCCATGGTGGTTTTTTATCTTTTTGTCCGACCGCTGCTGCTGCGCATGTGCGGCGCGGAAAAAACCATGCTGCAGCGCTTGTCCGCCATCACCGGCGAACAGATTCCCTCTTCCATCGGCCGGGAGGAGTATGTACGGGTCCGGCTCGAATACCAGCCCCACTCGCTTTTCCCCGTGGCCTCTCCGGTCTACGGCAAATCAGGGCTGCTGAAACCATTGGTGCTTGCTGACGGCATGCTGAAAATCGAACGCGATTGCGAGGGTCTTGACAAGGGAGAACAGGCGGAGGTGCTTTTATTCCCATGAAACGAAAAATCTACTTGAAAATGAAGACGCTGGAAGAGGCCAGGGAGATTTTCCTCGAAAAATTCATTTCCCTGTCAACAGGCGAAGAGGAAATCGACAGCCGGCAGGCCGCCGGTCGCGTCACCTCGTGCCCTGTGTCCGCCCGTTTTTCCTCGCCTTCCTTTCACGGCGCCGCCATGGACGGACTTGCCGTGCATGCCCTTGACACCTTCGGCGCTTCGGACGATTCGCCGGTCAGCCTGGATATTGCCGGCGGCCAGGCGCTGCCGATCAATACCGGCCATCCCCTGCCGCCGGGCAAGGACGCGGTGATCATGATCGAAAATGTGCTGTTGAGCGACGATCGGAGCCAGGGCGTCATCCGGGCACCGGTTTATCCCTGGCAGAACGTGCGCAAGGCAGGGGAAGACATTGTCGCCACCGAACTGCTCTTTCCCACCAACCACCGCATCGCCCCGGCCGACATCGGCGCCCTGCTGACCGCGGGCTGCGCCAGGGTCACGGTACGTAAACACCCCCATGTCACCATCATCCCCACCGGCACGGAACTGATCGACCTGGAGAATAATGAACAGGAGATCCCGACCGGCAAAACGGTTGAATCAAACAGTGCCGTGCTGGCCGCCATGGCCCGCCAGACCGGGGCGCGGGTGACGGTTACCCCGCTGGTGGTTGACGATTATGACAATATCATAAGGCATCTGCGGCAGGCGGTGGATTCCGCCACCGACCTGGTGGTGATCAATGCGGGTTCATCCGCCGGCAGCGCCGATTATACGGTACGGATCATCGAGGAACTGGGCGAGGTGCTGGTGCACGGCGTCACCATCATGCCGGGCAAGCCGACCATCCTCGGCGCCGTCAACGGCAAACCGGTGGTGGGCAATCCCGGCTACCCGGTCTCCGCCATTATCTCCTTTGAACAGTTCGTCCTGCCGCTGCTTGCCGCCATGCAGGGCGAGGAACATGAAGCGCCCCGACGCCTCGCCGCCCGACTGGCCAAAAACATGCCGTCACGGGCCGGCATGGAGGAATTCCGCCGGATGATTACCGGCCGGATCGATGATCATTTTGTCACGGTGCCGCTCAAAAAAGGGGCAGGCGCCATCACCACCCTGACCCGGGCCAACTCCATGCTGCGCATCCCCCAGGAAAGCGAGGGTCTAAGCAAGAACAGCCCGGTGCAGGTGGAGCTGCTGCGCCCCCAGCGCCAGATTGAAAAGACCATTCTCTGCACCGGCAGCCACGATCTCACCCTGGATCTGATTCACGATTTCCTCAAAAAAAGTCATCCTTCCTTTCCCCTTTGCTCCACCCACGTCGGCAGCCTGGGCGGCATCATGGCCATCCGGGAAGGCATGACCCATATTGCCGGCAGCCACCTGCTCGATCCGGAAAGCGGTGATTATAACCGCTCCTCCATCAAACGCTATCTGGCCGATCAGGAAATAACGCTGATCACCTTGGTTTACCGCCGCCAGGGTTTCATGGTGCGGCCGGGAAACCCGAAAAAAATCAAGGATGTCCATGATCTGCTCCGGGACGACGTCACCTTCATCAACCGCCAGGCCGGTTCCGGCACCAGGGTGCTGCTTGATTACGAGCTGGCCAAAGCCGGGCTTAAGGCAGACGCGATCACCGGTTACGACAACGAGGAATACACCCACATGGCGGTTGCGGTCAGCGTGCTGTCCGGCAAGGCCGACGCCGGGCTTGGCATTCTCGCTGCCGCCCGGGCGCTGAAACTCGATTTTGTCCCGGTGACGGAAGAACGCTATGACCTGATCATCCCCAGCCGCTTCCTGGAACTGCCGATGATCAGACACCTGTTACATATTATCAACCAGGATGATTTCAAAAAAACGGTTGAGGCCATGGGCGGCTATTCCACCCGGGAGACCGGCCATTTCCTTCGGATTTAAACTAACCCAGCCGGAATTTCACGACCATAAAGCCGCTTCCGTCAAAAAAGGAAACGGCTTTTTTTGATATTTCTTCCCGACAGCCTCCCCCTCTCACCGCCCGCATTGCTGCTGTTTTGATAAAAATAAATTGTTTTTTTGACTTAAGTCAAAGCGCCGTCCTATAATCATCGGTATAGGTTGCCTGAAGCACAGGGTGCGAAAGGCAAGAGAGCCGTGATTCCCGCGAATCCTCAGCCGATTTTGCCCGATATACCTTTCCGTGCAGGATACAGTCCTCTGTTTCCCGTTGACCCAGGATGTTTTCATTTTGAAATCCACCAAAGGAGGTGCACCCATGAATAAAAAGAAGAGGAAGGGGATCGGCATGTTCGGTCCGGCCGTCCTCGGAGTCATCATTCTTGTTGCAATTTTCGTGGCGCTGGGGCCGCCCGGGCTGCTGGCAAAATCGGAAACTCCCGCCTTCTGCGCCGGGTGCCATGTGATGCAAGACCAGTATGACGCATGGTCCCATGCCGGAGCCCATCGTCGCGAGATGTGCGTCGACTGCCATCTGCCGAACCAAAACAAGGCCGTCCATTATGTCTGGAAGAGTATCGACGGAATGAAGGATGTCCTGGCCTTTTATTCCGGCCGGGTACCGGAGCGGATCGTCGTCAGCAGCCACGGCCAGGAGGTGTTGCAAAGCAATTGCATCCGCTGCCATGAAAGCGCCGTTGCCCACATCGACCACGAACGTCTTTGCTGGAAATGCCATCGCCGGGTTGCCCATCGCGGAAGCGGTCAGATTCAAACACTGTGAGAAACCTAAAGAAAACATGAGGAGGAGAATATGAAGAAGAAATTAGGGGTGTCCTTGGTCCTGCTGGCAACAGCCGGTGCCCTGTTGACCGGCTGCAACGCTCCGGAAAAGGTTGAGGCGGTCAGACCGGTACAGATTGCCGCGGGTGAAATCGATCCCGCCGAATGGGGCAAGGCATATCCGGTTCACTACGATCTGTGGAAAAAAACCGCCGAGCCCACCGAGCCCGGCAAAAGCAAATACAAGAGGGGCTTTGACGCGGACGGCATCACCTACGACAAGCTCTCCGAATTTCCCTATATGGCCCTGCTTTTCAACGGCTGGGGCTTCGGCATCGAATATAATGAGCCGCGTGGTCACGCATACATGCTGAAGGACCAGGTGGATATCGACCCGTCCCGGGTGAAGGCCGGCGGCGTCTGCCTCACCTGCAAAACCCCCTACGCACCAATACTTGAAAAGGAAAAGGGGCTGGATTTCTACAGCAAGACCTGGGCCGAGGTCCGCGCCATGATTCCGGAAAAGCATCAGGAACTCGGCGTGGCCTGCATCGACTGCCACGACAGCAAGGATATGTCGCTTGCGCTTTCCCGCGAGTTCACCCTGGGCAAGGCGCTTGACGCCATGAAGGTGGATCGCGCCAAGCTCTCCCACCAGGATATGCGCTCCCTGGTCTGCGCCCAGTGCCATGTGACCTACAACATCCCCAAGGCGGACGGCAAGTCGGTGTCCATCTACTTCCCGTGGCAGGGCAGCTCCTGGGGCGACATTTCGGTGGAAAACATCATCAAGCAGATCCGCACCGACACGTCGGTGGGCGAATGGACCCAGACGGTAACCGGGTACAAGATGCCCTTCATGCGCCATCCCGAATTTGAATTCTTTACCAGGAACAGCGTGCACTGGATGGCCGGAGTTGCCTGCACGGACTGCCATATGCCCTACACCAAGGTGGGATCGAACAAGGTGTCGGACCACCGGGTGACCAGTCCGCTGAAAAACGACCTGAAGGCCTGCCAGCAGTGCCACACCGAAACTCCGGAGTGGCTGCGTAATCAGGTCATTGCCATCCAGGACCGCGTCGCCTCCATGATGATCCGTTCCGGCTACGCCACCGCCACGGTGGCCAAGCTCATCGAAAAGGCGCATGTCCTGCAGGCGGCGGGTAAGGAAATCGATCAGAAACTCTACGCGCAGGCCAAGGATTTCTACATGGAGGCCTTCCTGCGCAGTCTTTATATCGGCGCCGAAAACTCCGTGGGCTTCCATAACCCGACCGAGGCGATGCGCATCCTGGGCGACTCCACCGCCTTTGCCATGAAGGCGGAAGCCCTTCTGCGCCAGGCCTTGACCCGTGCCGGTGAAGATCTGCCGGTGAACGTGGATCTCGAACTTGACAAGTACCTCAACGAACGGGGCAAGAAGAAGCTCATGCTGCAAAAAGACGTGGAATTCAAGGACCCCTTCGGCGTTCAGGACAAACTGGTGGAGGTGGAATCCGCCGCTAAATAATGCAAAAACGCTCTTGCGTACGTCATGCCCGCTTCATTCGGAGCGGGCATGACGGTATATTCCCCACGCCATTGCCCCCACTGTCAATCGGCATTGAAAATTGACCCACCATCGGCGTTCAAAATTGACCCACCTCAGGCAGTAGTTTTCAGTTATTGATTCTTGTTTTGATTCTCCAACTTTCGTTGCCGGTTTCGATTATTTCGCAGTGATGCGTGACCCTATCCAAGAGAGCGGTGGTCATTTTGCCGTCGCCGAAGACTTGGGGCCATTCTCCGAAGGTCAGGTTGGTGGTAATGATCAGTGAAGTCCGCTCGTAAAGCTTCGAGATCAGGTGGAACAAGAACTGTCCACCACTCTTGGAGAATGGCAGGTAGCCCAGTTCATCGAGCACAACCAGGTCATGTCTGCCCAAGAGTTCCACCAACCGGCCTCCCCGGTTATTGAGCTTCTCCTGCTCCAGTTGATTCACCAGGTCAAGCACATTGTAGAATCTGGCTTTCCTGCCATTTCTGATGCTTTGCCTGGCAATGGCAATGGCCAGATGCGTTTTGCCGGTGCCGGTGCCGCCAACCATGATGACGTTGGTGTGATCAGAGAGAAAGCTGCCACCATAAAGGCTGCGTACCTGCATCTCGCTGACCGGGGTTGCCGTGAAGTCGAACCGGTCCAGATCCTTGTCTACAGGGAACTTCGCCAGACCCATACGATAACGGATGCTTCTGACCTGCCGCTCCGCCAACTCCGCCTCCAGGAGATCACAGAGTATCTTGTCGGGTGTCGCCCTGCTCTTGATGCCCGAGGCCAGTATCTCGTCAAAGGTGTCCTTCATCCCGTACAGCCCAATGGCTCCGATTGCCTCCATTATCCGGTCACGTAGTACCATAAGCACCTCCGGAAAGCAGCTGATCGTAACGGCAACAATCCACCACCGGAATTAACGTGATCAGCGGCAGTTGGGCTGACAGCGGCAACGGTTCCGACGGTGGCTCCTCGTGTTCTCTGGATAATATACTGAGGACGATGTCACTGCTGACGGTTTTGTCTTCTACAACCTGGGCACAGGCAACGGCCACCGATTCGAGGCCATAACGGCTTACCACAGACAGGATATTGACAAACTGCCGATCGCCGCCTACTCGATTTTCAAGGATTCGCCTGACTTCGACTATTGCTTCCGGCAGATCCCATTGCTTGAAAGGGGCTCCGTCTCGCAATGCTCCCGGTTTCCTCTCCAGAACGGCCAGATAATGCCAGGGGTCGTAAATGACCTTATCGCGACCGAGATGGCGACGATGGCTGCCAACCTCAGTACCGTTCATCACCATGACGATTCGGTCAGCGTATGCCCGTACCGACACTGTCTTGCCGGCCGCCATGGCATCTACGCTGTAACGGTTGCGGTCAAAATTGATCAACAGTTGCGGAGATACACGGCTAACGCTTTCCTGGTAACCGTCGAACGGTGATGCCGACAGTGCCAGAAGTTTGTCTTTCTCCTCGGCAAAGACCTGGGCGACGGTTTGCTCCTTGCGCTCGGGATGCCTGGTGGTGGCTGCATGATTCCGGCATTCATCCGCCAACCATTCGTTCAGTTCTTCAAGGGAGGCAAAGCGGCGGCGCTTGGCAAAGAAACGTTTTCTGACCACGCCGACCTGATTCTCCACCTGCCCTTTCTCCCAGCCGGCGGCAGGGGTGCAAGCCACAAGGTCAAACAGATAATGGGAAGCCAGGTTCTGGAATCGGCGGTTGAATACCCTGTCCTTGCCCATCAGCACCTTGCTGACCACCGTCTTTAGATTATCGTAAATGCCCCGGCAACAGACACCACCAAAAAAATCAAAGGCCCGGATGTGGGCATCAAGGAGCATCTCCAGGGTCTCGCGAGTATAGGCGATGCAGAACGGTTTGCGACTATGGCAGAGGCGGAACTGAGCGATCTTCGCTTCCACCGGAACCCCAGCCAGCTCAACCTGTTCATAGCTCCAGTCGAACTGGAAGGCGTCGCCGGAAACAAATTCAAGAGGTACGTAGGATTGAACAATAGCAGTGCCACTCGACCTCTTCCATATCCCCACGTAACGACGGACGGCATCGTAGCCACCCTCGTAGCCTTCTCGCTGCAGTTGTTCAAACAGCAACTGGGCAGTCCGACGGTGACGGACCGGCTTGTCGGCATCCTCATGCAAGAGCTCACGCAGCCTCTCAATAAAGGAACCCAACTTGGGATGGGGTTGGGAGACCCTCTCGTACTTCTGATCGGTTATGCCACTTCGGATGATGTTTCTGACGGTGTTGCGGGAAAGGTTCATCTCGCGGGTGATCGCTCGAATTCCTTTCCCCTCTCTAAAATAGGCCTGTCGGATTTTACGGATTGTTTCCACGTTCAGCATCTCCTTTCTTTTCTCCTCTCTCTGATAGATTTCCAAAGAGTATGGAGCAGGGGCTGAGGTGGGTCAATTTTGAATGCCGATTTCCCCCTTTAGTGGGTCATTATTGCATGCCGATTCACATACTCTAAAGGAAAGAGCACACAAGCACCAAGCTCGACGACAGGAAATCCTCATTGAAATGGCAAGAATGCGAAGAAAAAAAGAAATGCCCGCTTTGAGTACTGGGCCGAAGAATATCGAGGTTTTCTGTAAAGCGCTTAAACTGAAATTTCAGGACAGGGATTCAAATTTCGGAAAGGGGTATCTGCAACATCTGGTAGATGAGATTAAAGTCGAAGGAAAGCAGATATGCTTGAAAGGAAGCTACGGAGCGATTGCGGGCTTGCTACAAAAAACAAAAGTGGGAACTCCGACAGGAGTGCCCACTTTTGGGAATATCTGGCTCCCCGGGACGGATTCGAACCGCCGACAAGGTGGTTAACAGCCACCTGCTCTACCGACTGAGCTACCGGGGAATATTGGTGCCCAACGAAGCGGCAAATATAGCAACTTGCTTTTCCGCCGTCAACCATTTTGAACAATAAAATTAGCAAATAGTCTATTTTCCCCTGCCGACTTGGGCTTTTTCCTTGACGCAAAACGCAGTTAATGCTAATTGATTGCACTCATTGAACGTCGGGGCGTAGCGCAGTCTGGTTAGCGCGCCTGCCTTGGGAGCAGGAGGTCGGAGGTTCGAATCCTCTCGCCCCGACCATCAATTAGTATTAATATCATAGAATTATCGGTATTCCGGTGATCCTTTTTTTATTTGCAAACAGTATCGATTTCATGCTGCGTCCACTGCGCCTTATCGGTTCCACCTCAATCTATCGCAAGATAGCTGGAAATTTCCACCCGAACCAACTCAATATTCCCGCAGCACACGCCATGCTCTCTCAGCTTTGGCGCCACGCCATCCCTGAACGGCGTTGCCGGCTCATGGTGAGTCCATTGAAACTATTCAAAAATTATCCCTTGATCACTCCACCCAAAGGCTTCTCCGTTCACCACAAGCTTTTCTTTGGCCAGCCACAAGACCAGATCGCCGGCGTCTTCCTCTTTTTCCGCAGATTGGTCTTGGGTGGACGCTTGCTGATCTGCCGACGCATCGGGGTCAAAAATTTTCACTTTCCCGCCACCGGCGATGCTGGCTGCGAGGCTCGCGGCATAGTCCCTCTCTTTCGCCGACTTCTCTGCGGAAGGCACGAAAGTGGTGTTGAAAATCATCGCGATGGAGTAAGCCTCCTGATCCGTTTTATCCTCGGCAAGCTTTTCCCGGACAAGGTCAATGGCGATTTGGGCCGTCCGTTTTTTCTTGATGTAAGTTTTTACCGACAAAACGTCGTTAAAGGTCAGCACGGTTATTTCCGGGAACTTCGGCAACGGACCCATCTCAGAGGGAAGAAACTCGCGGGTCTCATTCTCCGTGGCAAGGTGCAGTCGGATCGTCAGGTTATCCGCCATCCACCGGGTGGGCAGGAACAAGGTGAGGTTGTCGCCTTTAAAGAGGTTGAGAGGATTCAGCAAGGATTTATTCGCTGTGACCAGGAGGATCCGGTCGAATTCGGGTTTGATCCGGTTTAATATATCACGATTGCGAATTTGCCCGTAAAGCCACAGCACATCGTAATTTTTGATTTTGTCGTTTTCCATCACCGTGTCCATGATTCGATTAAACACGTCCGGACGAGAGTTGAGCAGCAAAGCCGGACCCACGGCATGGACCATCTCCGGATTTTCAATAAAGGCCATGTGCCCGTTATCTAAATTTCTCATAATCAACCGGCCGGCATTGTCCACATCGCCGATGCGGGCGTATTGCAGGGCGGCAAAGAGGATGTTCCCCCAGTCTTCATCATCCGAGTTGTCCACAATGATTTTCAGGTCGTGCCTGAGCTGATCCGGCGTCGCCTGCCCCTCCAGCAACATGGATTTGCGCATGGCGGTGGATGCCGCGTAGGGGTCTTTTCGGAAGAGGCCCTGATGAATCTGCTGGAATTGATTGAAACAGCGTAACGCCTCCTGTTTGTTACCGATTTCCTGGGCGGCTTGGCCCCGGTAGTACCAGTAGGGCGGGAATTTCTGGAAGCTGTTTTCAATCCGCTCCAATTTGCGATACCGTAACTCGAGGTTGGACTCTTTCAAAATGGCGGTATAATCGGAGAGTTGATTTTCATTCAAGCGCCATTCATCCGGCAAATTATAATGGCGCATCAACTCCCAGGAGGATTTAAGCAATTTTTTGTAAAAATTGTTAAGCCCCAGCAAGGTCTTCTCATCGATTTCCCATGCCTTTTCTTCGCGCGCTTTCCTGTAATCCTCGATTTTAAAACGGTAATTGAAATAAAAGGAACCGGCATTGACCACCGCCATCAAGATGCCGGTATACGGATTCGCGATGAACCCGGCGGGGTCTAAGATGCGGGACGTCGCACTTCTCTCAAGCTCGTTTTCGACGTCCCGCTCGTAGCTCCGCGCGAGATAGGACCGATCATGGTCCTGAATTTTAGAATTGGCGAGCAGGTCCATAAGCTCTTGGAGCAACGAGATAATTTCAGCGTCGGGGATCCTGCTCAAATTGAGGTTGTTGATGATGGTATTATATTCCTGATCAAGGACCACTTTATCGTTATATGAGATGATATGGGTCAAGGAGATTGCAATTTGATTCAAGGATTGCAGTACCTGCAATTTGGTCTGGTCCTGATCCGCAGGGGGATCGCCCTGGGGGGCCATGATTTCATCCGGGCGCGCCACCCCGACGAATGCGAAGATGGCCAACAACGCAATCAGAAAAAAGGAGACAGTTCTGTTTTTCATACTTTTCGGACCTCCCCGGTCCACGTAATTCAATTTTCGGTCTCGTAGCCGAAATCTCACTTCAAATCCCTGTTGTCGGGCAGGACTGGACTCTATCATCGGCTCAAACGAATGTCAAAAGAAAGAAATCGAGTCGCCCCGGCCGGCAAATTGACGAATCAAACAAAAAAAAAGAGGTGCCGTTTTATCAACGACAACTCTTTTTTTATTGGCCCTCCGGGATCAACCGGGCAGCCCTTCTTGTGGAGCTCTCCTCACTCCACAAAGTATCCGCACGCACAACGCCGTTATGCGGTAATCCCATAGAAGAAGTAAATAATCGCCATCATGACAACCAGATAAAGAATGGTCATGCCGGAGCCGGCCCGGAAGTAATCCACCGTGCGGTAGCCACCAGGCCGCATGATCAAGGCATTGACCTGATGGGTCGGCAGGATAAAGGTGTTGGAACAGGCAATCGCCACGACCAATGCCGCCATGCGGGGATCCGCCCCGGCGGAAACGGCCATGTTCATGGCAAGCGGCACCATGAGAACAGTGGCGCCGACGTTTGACGCAACCAGGGTAAAAAATGAGGTGAGCAGGCCGATTACCGTCAACAGGACAATGGGTGAAACCGTGCCTATGGTCGTCATGATGGTTTCGGCGATAAATTTCGCCGCACCTGTTTTTTCAAAGGCTATGCCCAGCGGAATAAGGCCGCCCAGCAAAAAAACCGTCATCCAGTCCACTGAATCATACGCTTCGTCTATACTCATGACGCCGGTGAGGATCATCCCCAGCGCACCGCCGAGCAGCGCGATGGAAAGCTGGACCTGGAAACCGAGAATCAGGACAAGCGAAATAAGCAGCCAGCCCACGGCAAATTTCAACTTGTCCGTCCTGATGATTTCCCCCTGCACCTCTTCCGTAAAGACCAGATCCGGTTTGTCCTTGATCATATGAAATTTTTCCCAGCGTCCCTGCAGCAGAATCGCATCGCCGGGCTGGAGAACAATATCTGAAATACCGGCGACAAACACCTTGTTGCCCCGGAAGATCGCCAGGGGATTCACCTGATAGCGTTTGCGGAACTCAAAGCCGCGCATGGTTTTTCGCGCCAGCTCCGATCTCGGGGTGATAATCGCCTCAAGGATGCCGGCATTATTCGGCGACAGGTCTTCGGCAAAGGTGGCAAGTTCGGCGCGCAGGGTCCAGCCGAAATTCAAGGCGAGTTTTTCGACAAATTCACGGGTTCCCACCACGGCAATATCATCACCCGGCATGATTTCGCTGTCCCGTTTGGGGGCAAAATTTTTCTGTTTCAGCGCAGTGTGCGACACCGCCACCACACTGGTGAAATAATGGGGACGAATGGCCAGGTCGGCAAGGGATCGGGGCCCGGAATAGCCCTCCGGCACGTGCAGTTCAAAAAGGGTGCCCATGTCGCGATAGGTATTTTTTAAAACCGCGGACATGGGGCCGCCGGTCTCCTCCCCCTGGGAACTCGGCAGGACCACTTTGCCGAACACGATGAAATAAAGGAGCGCGGAAACGGTAAGCGCAATACCAATGGGGGTCACGGAAAAAAGGCCGAAGGGCTCCACATCGGGATTGGAAATTTTCATGACGTCATTGAGCAGAATCAGCGGGCTTGAGCCGATCAGGGTGATACAGCCGCCGATGATGGCGCAATAGCCCATGGGAATCAGGATGCGGGAAACGGGAATACCGGTCTGCCGGCCGATACGCCGGGCCGCGGGCATGAAAAGGGCCGCCGCGCCGATATTCTGCATAAAGCTTGAAATAAAGGCAACCGTGGAGGCAATGAGCGTCACGATGCGGCTTTCGTTTTTTCCGGCGAATTTCAGGATAAGACGGGCAAGGGAATTCATGGCGCCCGTTTTATCAAGCCCCGCGCCGATAATAATAACCGCGATGATGGAAACAACCGCATTACTGGAAAGACCGCTGATGGCCTCTTTCGGGGTGACAAGTCCGAGAAGGGGCAGGACCACCATCATGATGATGCCCACGACATCCACCCGCACCCATTCGAAAATAAACAAAAGAATGGCTACGCCAAGCACAGCCATGACAAGAATTATTTCCGGTGTCATCTACTCTCCTTCGATACCGCACACAACAGAACACCCCGGTGGAGGAAAATCTCCAGCCAGGGTGCTCTCCGCTGATGCGCAAAGTTGTTAAGGGAAAACAGGGAACTGCTCCCTCACAGTATTTATTTCATTAGCAGCGGTCACCGGGGGAGTCATCCAGCCGCAAAGCCTGATGACGCGCGTCCCCGGTGCCGGATACCTCGTTTCAACCGTTTTTATGCAGTCGCGCCATGATAGCTTCCCAGATCAAATACCGGGATGGCAACATTGTCTTTCACCATGCCGACAACTTCAGGATCCGGTTCAGTGAGCACAAACCGCATGCCGGGATATGCCGCATGCAACTTTTCCACGATTTCATCCTGCAGACCTATTTCCAGCAGATGACTGAAGGCAATTCCTGCATTTTCCGCCCGTTCCCGCATGAAAACAACCTGGTTCATGCAATCCTTGCGAAAAAGCTCGATTGCCTCTTCTCTCTTTTCCTCGGCGAGACGAAGAGGCGCCCCGGTCACGTTCACGGCAAGAATTTCAAAGTCAAGACGCTTGGCCATCTCCAGGGCATATTCGACAAGTCGTGAAGAAAAGCTGCTTTCACGCCCGATGACAAGAATTTTTCGATTTCCCTTGCTCTGCTCGATCATGGAACGGGCTGTTGCATGTTCACCGGCCTCGGCAAAGGCGGCGGCAACAGCGGCATCCTGCAGGGGATTTTTTTTCCGCTCTTTCAGCAGTACCTCAAGGTCTTTCTCATTTTTCTTAAATAATCCGAAGAATGCCATTGTTTCCTCCAAGCTGACTTCCTGTCTGTTTTTTTAGCTTTTTCGTACTTTTTCCGGCCGCAAGCAGGATCAAACCCTCAGCTCGGGGCGGTTTGCGTCACTTCTTTTTTCCGGACGCTTGCCTTTCTCGACAACCGGATCAATGATATTTTTTGCGGTTTCATGCTCACCTGCCTCGGCAAAGGTGATAGCCATCATGAGTTTATCCCAGGCGTTCAGCCGTTTCTCTTCTTTTGCCATGATTTTTTCCTCCAAGAAAGAATTACAAGTTTGAAATGATATTACGTTTCGTTATTACAGATCGATGGACGGACGATTTGCCGGCCGCGCGTCAGGTCGTTGCTGTTTGCGGATTTCATCACCAAGCATGTTTTTCGCTGTGCGGTATTCTCCTGCTTCGGCAAAGGTGACCGCCATCATTATTTTGTCCAGATATGTTTGTTTTCTGTTCATCGCCATATTTGTTCCTCCTTATGATTGGCTTGTTATTTTATTGATTGCTGCATTTGCCTTTATTGCTTGCAACCACCGTGCCACACCCAAAACAAGCGGGCAACTAATCAAAATTATTGGCTTTCATTAAGAATTCCGCCCAGACTCCACATTTTACCTTAACGTTGCAACATGAAACACGACCCCACTAAAACACCAACAAACCAACTAAAAACAGCAAGTTATGAATTGTTGCACTTCCAAATAGCATTGTTGCAATTTGCATCATCGCACATAAAAAAGAAAAGAAAAACGCCGCGGCTTTTTGCGGAAAAACGGCATCAAAAAAAAGACGGGCCGAACGGGCCGTCGCAGGCAGATGCGGGCCTTGCAGCCCATGGGATATGGACGAAAGCAATTATGGAGCGAATGAAGGGATTGACGGCATGAATAAAAAAAGCGAATCATGGATTCCATGATTCGCTTTTTTTTCGGCTTTGAGCTGCTGCTCGCGCGACAGGAATTATCGCACGACAAAAGGCAATGATTCCTGCCGCGACGTGTCGTGAGGTGATGATTGAACAGGTCTCAATGAAAGCTGCCGGACAAAAAAATGCCGGACACCCGAAGACCCGTTTTTTTCGTTCAGGAGCCGTGAGTGAAAAGACCTGTCGTTTCCGGTCGTTCCGCTACGGCTCCTGAGACCACTCCGCACTTCAAGTTGCGGCCATCTTGAACGACGGCTTACTGGCACTCATGCGGGAAGGGGGTTGTATCCACGTAAGAGCTCGCGCACGGTTCGCAGGGACTGCAAAGGCCACGCTCGGGACGCTTGAAGTCATGGCAGAAGAAGCAATCAATGCCCGCATTGCCGCCGGCGGTTTTTGCGACATGGCTGTGCATCCTGTCCCAGGTGCGGGGCAGGTTTTTCTCCGCATGACACTGGGAGCAGACCTGAGACTTCGTTCCCTTCAGGGCGTATCCCTGCTTATCCAGCTTGGAACTGGTTGCCAGATTGATTGAACCGTCACCATGGCACTGGGAGCAGGCGGCCACGCTCGAGGCCGGGCTGCCCCCCGTGGTTAATGGCCATTTCCGCCTCAAGCCATTTCCAGGTATATGGTCCGGTCAAACCGGCATAGGCCATGCCGTTTGCCGCTGCCTCATTGTATTTTCCGGTCATGAACTGCCAGACGACATCAAAGGGGATCACCTGGCCGGTGGCGTCGTGAACCGCCATCTTGGACTGATGCCGCTTGATCGGCACAAGCTTGCTCACGCCGGGGGCATCGTTGACCCCGCCGTCGGCATCGGCATCGGCCATTGTCAGGTATCCGCTGACCGGATCAACGCGGTTGAGCGTTTGCCCCAACTCATAAACATAGCTGGTGCCGTTGAAGAAGACATGATCAGGGACGACATTGGCAACTTTGTGCTCTTCTCCGGCCCAGGCGCCTTGACCGTTGCAAAGGCCGGCATTCCAAACCGGATTTGTCCAGTCACGCCACATCTCGGTGGCACCTCCCTTGGCAAAGGCAGGGATATGACAGGATTGACACGCGACACGGGCAACATGGCGGTCCGGCTCAACCCGGGCGCCGGCCGCCGCATGGCCGCCGCCTCCATCCATGCCGGGATGGCAGTCAACACACGCTTTCACGGCGCCGCCCTCCGTTGGACGCAGATCAATGCCGCGGCCGGGAATTTCATGAAGTGATGACGTGTGGCAGGAAGCGCAGCTTAATCCGGCGCCGCCGTTGGCTGTTGAGGCCAGATGGACATCCTGCGCAGCCGTGGCACTTGCGGAATTAAGTCCGATGTCCCCACGTTTCACCCAGTCGCCGCCGCCTGCTTTGGCATGGCAGGACAAACAGGTGGTTGTGGTCGGACGATGAACGCCCCGCACCAGATCGAGGGCGGTCAAGCCGGGCATGGCAGCCCAGTTGAACTCGACATAAAAATCACCATTGGCATCCTTGTCCGACGGCACATAGGTCTTTTGTGTGCCCTGCCAGTCCGTGACATACATGAAATCAGCCGGATTGGTTTCGGCGGCGTATCTTGATCTGTAACTGTCGTTATGACAGCGCAGACAGTCGATATCCGCCGCAGTCAGATTTTCATATTTCCCCAGGGTCGGATGACAGCCGAGACAGGCTGCCCCCGCCTGCGCAGGGTTGGGATAGCTGCAGAAGGTGTTGATTTCGCCGAGTTTCTGGCTGAGTCCGGTTGCATTGGTTACATTGGGGGCAGCGGTAGGCATCATGCCATGCAGGGAATTGACGACATCATTGCCTTCGAACGGATGACACTCCAGACATTTGGCGGTTATCTGCGCCGGAGTGGTAAATGTTCCGGTAATGGACTGGTGGGGGTTGCCGGAGGAGCATAGATCAGCCCCGGAGCAATCCTGATCTATGCCGTCGCACTCGATTTCAACGGCACCGGGGAAGATACTGCCGTTGTTGTTATTGCAGTCCGTGGCGCTGCCATTCGGGCACACGGACACACCCGGATTGCCGTAGCCGTCGCCATCGGTGTCCTTGCAGGTCACCGGCTTTGCGGCAAAGGATTGTTCTGCTGCGAGCGGCAGAGCAAGCAAGCCCAGCGCAATTATCGACAAAATTGACTTTCACATATTTCTTCTCCTCGAAAATTTCATAAAATTGAATCACGTGTATCCGTTACCTGCTTGCTGTTCCGTCGTTCCCTCCTTTTACGAAAAACCTGCTGCGTGTTGCAGCATATTTCCTGCTGATTTCAGCACGTGAATTATTATCCGCCCGCCATCCTCTTTTTAGCTAACAAATCGGGCTATTCCGGCATAAGTACCAGCATAAAACGTACCACATTGTATATACCGATTTATTGCGAATAATATCAGGATATTATATCAATTTGTGACTACATATACCCAAGGATACCTAGACCCATGCACCCAGGACATGGGGCATATCGCGATGCCGGCTGCGCGATATGCCCCCACAAGCGGAATAATTTATTGGGGACACATGGCCTTCCGCGATGCATTATCGTCCGGCGAACAAATAAAAAAACACCATGGTGGGGAAATTTCCCCACCATGGTGTTTCCAGGCCGTCCAATCCCGGACGACAACCCGTGTTCCGAATCAAAAAAATTAATTAACAATTATCAATATTATAATATTTTTTCCCCCTTCTCCCGGTCCATGCTCTTCGCCTTGACCGGTTGGATACCGCGCCGCACGAAAACTTTTTGGCTTTTCGGGGAAAGTGCGGTAGATGTTATTCAAAGCAATGCAGGCGAAATAAAGCGACGCACCATGCCGCAGCGGGTGTTCCGACAACAATGCCGCAATAATTCAGGGGGATGGAAATGGGTCTGTTCACAAAATGGCAGGAACCGGAACAGGAGGCATGCGAATGCGCCTCACCTGAGATTGACAAATTACGCGAGGCAATTCAGCACGCGGAAATGCCGCCTCTTGTCGAAAAAGCGGCCCTGAAGGAAATCGAAAAACTCGAAAAAACGAGCAGCTCGGCAACCGAATACAGTATCGGCGTCAATTATCTCGAATATTTGATCAGTTTGCCGTGGAACACTTTTTCCGATGATAATCTTGATATCAATCATGCCCAGAAAATCCTCGACGAAGAGCATTACGGCCTCCAAGACGTCAAAGAGCGCATCATGGAATACCTTGCCGTCCGCATCCTCCGGCTCTCGTCCCGCCATACGGTTCTCCTGGTCGATGACGATGAAATCGCCTGCGCCAACATGCAGCATGTCCTGACCAAGGACGGTTACGATGTCGCCACCGCGGCCAGTGGCGCGGAGGCCTTGGGGCTCTTGGAAAAACAGCGCTTCGACCTGGTTGTCACCGATTTGAAGATGCAGGGAGTGGACGGCATGGAGGTACTGGAAAAGGCCAAGGCCCGCCATCCGCACACCGAGGTGATTATCGTCACCGGCTATGCGACGGCTCCAACGGCGGTCGAGGCGATGAAAAAAGGATCATTTCACTTCCTCGCCAAGCCACTGCAGCTTGATGAACTGCGGGCAACACTCACGGGCGCCCTGGCAAACAAAAAAAAACAGCTTGGCACCAAGGGCCCGATCCTCTGCTTCGTCGGCCCCCCGGGAACCGGCAAAACCTCCCTGCAGAAGTCCATTGCCAAATGCCTGGGCCGGCAATTTATCCGTATTTCCCTGGGCGGCATGAAGGACGAGGCGGAGATTCGCGGACATCGCCGCAGCTATGTCGGTGCCCTGCCCGGCCGGATCATTCAGGAAATCCGTCGGGCCGGAACCAGAAATCCAGTTATCATGCTCGACGAAATCGACAAAATCGGCCAGGATTTCAAGGGAGATCCGGCCTCGGCCCTGCTCGAGGTGCTGGATCACAGCCAGAATACCCATTTTATCGACAACTATCTTGACCTGCCCTTTGATCTCTCCCGGGTGATGTTTATTGCCACCGCCAATACAATTGATCCCATTCCGCCCCCTCTGCTGGACCGGCTGGAACTGCTCCACTTTTCCGGCTACACCGAAGAGGAAAAAGAAAAAATCGCCTTCAGTTATCTTGTCCCCAGGGAAATCGAGGAAGCGGGCCTGTCGCCCCGGTCACTGGTTTTCACCCCGGAGGCGGTGCGAAAAATCGTGCGGGAATACACCCAGGAAGCTGGACTCCGCAACATTCAAAGACAGATCGCCGCCATCTGCAGAAAAACGGCACGGGAAATTTTGAGCAGCAACGGCAAGACAAAGATCATCGAAGTCACGGCGGAGCTGGTGGAAAAATATCTCGGCCCGCGGAAATTTTTCTTTGAAAGCGCGGATGACAGGGAACGAATCGGCGTGGCCACCGGTCTGGCCCTCACCGAAGCGGGGGGCCGGATACTCTTTATCGAGGCAACGATCATGAAGGGCAAGGAAAATCTCATCCTCACCGGCTCCCTCGGCAATATCATGAAGGAATCGGCCCAGGCGGCACTCAGCTATCTCCGCAGCAACGCCGCGACCTTTCAGATTGACGAGGATTTTTTCGAAGGACACGATATCCATATCCATGTACCGGCCGGCGCGATTCCCAAGGACGGGCCGTCGGCTGGACTCACCATCGCCATCGCCCTGGTTTCCCTGGTGGCCAGGCGGCCGGTCAGAAGAGACGTCGCCCTGACCGGGGAGCTGACCTTAAGCGGCCGGATACTGCCGGTGGGCGGCATCCGGGATAAAATTCTTGCGGCCCGGCGGGCAGGGATGAAAACCGTCATTCTGCCCATTGCCAACAAGGCGGACCTGCGGGAGATTCCGGAAGACATGCTGGCCGGCCTGAAAATCGTCACCACCGATGATGTCATCGAGGTTGTCGCCCTTGCCCTGCACTGAAGCGGCACATGTTCCGGGTTCAGCGGCGAGGTCGCGGCAGACAAAAAGGCCTTTTGAGCCGTCACCCCGCATGTCGTGGTGCGGCATGCATTTTTTACTTTGTGGGGATAATAGCCTGACCGCGAGAGGTAAAAGAAACCCCCTGTTGAGATTGTGTCCCGATCATCACTGCTTCAATAACCGGCGGATTAACGAATTTGTCGGCTTTCCATTCAACAATAAAATTAGCGCCTGACCCCCCGGCCTTGTCCTTTTCCGGGATAACATAACGAATTGATTCCAAAGGCTTTAAAGTAACTGATCCATCCAAAAATTTCCTCAGAAGATTGCCCTGCGTTTCGTAATAATCAACTGTCGTGACTTGAATCGGATGCGCCGGATCAATATTTCTGATACTGAGCGTTACCGTCAACAAGAAAGGCCGTTCACGGTCGCCGCTGTAAATGTGGGAATATGCGGGCACATAAACCGTTTGCCCTTTCGACAAGTTTATTGTTTCATCGGCAAAGGCCGAGGATGAAACGTTGCTCGCCATGGCCCATACCGCGAGAAACAAAAAGAAACATATCTTTTTCATAAAACCTTCCCCCGGGCCGGATGTGTCAGCAACATCCGGCCAGTCTTTTAAATTCATTGCGTTCCTGTTGATTGCCGACAACCGCCACCAGATCTCCTTCCTGAAAGGAATAATTTGCTTTTGGATTGGAATGAAATATTTTTTCATGAATAATACCGACGATGGATGCTCCGGTACTGGTGCGAACGGCAGCCTCTTTAATACTTTTGCCGACAAGAGGACTTGCCGGTGTCAGCGTAACCCATGAAATTTCCAACATGTTTTTTATATTATCAAGCTTGGTCAAAAGTTGCTGATCACTGCTTGATTGATAAATCGGCGCATAAAGCTGTTGTCGCACCCCATCCGTATACTGTTGAATAACAGCCACGGGAATTTCCAGATGAAGAAGGGCCTGCCGTGCGATTTCGAGCCCTGCCTCCATCTCCGGCAGAACCGCCATGTAAACCCCGTTTTCATATAAGGTCCGAGCCTGCTCAGCGCCATTGGCCCTGACAATGATATGCAAGTCCGGCCTGAAAAGATGAGCCTGTTTGACAATGGACTGAGCCGTGATAACCGAAGGGGTGGTAATCAGCAAAAGCCTGGCGGCATGCACTCGTGAGACCTCGATTACCGTCGACTGACTCATATCGCCATAGATGACTGGAAATTTTGCCGTCTTGCATTCAAGCATTCGCTGGTGATTCAACTCAATAATGACAAAAGGAAGATCGAGCTGGGTCAGGATCTTCGCAATATGTTGTCCCACCCGTCCGCCTCCGGCAATGACGACATGGTCCTTGAGCCCGGAATGAGGGATGTTCTCCGTCTGCAGGGGCTCATACCGGAAGAGCCGTTTTTTTAATTTGTAAAGAGGGGAGGCCAGGGCCGATGCAAATGGGGTCAACACCATGCTCGACACCGATATGGCGAGGACGAGGGAATACATGTTCTGGTCGATGGCCTGGGTCTCAAGACCCACCCGGGCAAGGACAAAGGCAAATTCACCCACCTGGAACAGCCCGAGCCCGACAGCAATCGGCACGATATTGATATAGCCGAACAGCATGGCCAGCACGGAGAATATTGCCCCCTTGAACAGGCCGACAATGAGAACCAGGGAGAGAATTTTGCCCCAGTTTTCGAACAAAAAAACCGGGTCAAGCAACATGCCCACTGATGTAAAAAACAAAAGACCGAAGATGTCCCGCAGGGGAACAATGTCACTCAATGCTTGATGGCCGTAATCAGACTCGCTGAGAACCATTCCGGCAACAAACGCACCGAAAGCAAAAGAAAGCCCGAAAAGGTAGGTGGCATACCCCACTCCAAGACCTATGGCGGTAATGGACAGGATGAAAAGCTCGCGGGAATTCCAGTTGGCCACCTGCGCCAGCAGCCATGGCAGTAACTTTCTGCCCAGATAAAGCATCACCACCAGGAAGATGACGGACTTGACGACGGCAATGGCCAACAGGGGCAAACCGGCTTCGGGGTTGCTCAACTGCGGCAGGATAATCATCATCGGGATGACGGCCAGATCCTGCACAATAAGCATGCCGATCATGACCCGGCTGGAAAGTGTCCCCACAAGCCCTCTGCTCATCAGGGTCTTCAGGGTCACCATGGTGCTGGAAAGCGATATGAGGGCACCGAACCATAATGCATTGACCGAGGACCAGCCTAAATACCTGCCAAGACCAAAGCCAAGGGCGATGGTGAGCAGAATTTGAACAGGAGTGCCGAACAGGGCGATATTGCGAACCGGTTTTAATTCGCTGATGGAAAATTCCAGCCCCAGTGCAAAAAGAAGAAGGGCCACGCCGATTTCCGCCAGGAGTTCGATTTCATGAATATCGCCGACCGTCACCCCGCCCGTATGCGGCCCGACAACGATGCCGGCAAGTATGTACCCCAGGATCAACGGCTGTTTGATCCTTTGCGCAATCAGCGCGCCAATCAAGGCGGCAACCACGATAATGACGATATCCGCGGCTACGCCCATTTGCAGAACCTCTCTTCAGAAAATGGCATTGTTTTTCAACCCGATAATCTCGAACTGTTGGCAAACATCACTCGGTTGCCGAGCAGCTTGCGATACGCGGCAGCACGAGACGGGCTACTCCGATTTTGCGATGAGGAGGCCCTTCCGGATTACCGCCGCCTGCATGTAAGGGGGAATAATCACACCGGCCCGGATGGCGTTATCAAAAGCCAGCAGCAGGTCGCTGTCCGGAATGCCCGCCTTTTCCCAGTAGGCGGCGGGATCTCGGGCAAAATCCGCGATGATCGCCAGCACCCCGTCATAGTCCTTCACCACATGACAGAAATTGGGAACCCAGACCGGAGCGAGCCGCACGGTGTGGCTGCCGATGGTTTTTGGGCTGGACGCCGTTTTCAGTTGCGCCAGGGTGGACTGCCAGAGATGGGTGCCGTTTTCGCCGAGCCCGAAAGGATCGACAAAGATATGGGGCGCGGGCAGGCTTTCAAAAAGCTTGAGATTGGTAATGGCGATCAGCAGCTCCTCAAAGGTGCCCATGCCGCCGATGTTATAGATTTTAAAAAGCGAGGTGCGGTCAAGAATATTCTGCCGCATGTGCCGGGCCGAATTATTGAAATTAAGCAGAATCGAGGGCCGCAGGTTGGCCTGTTGACCGATCTTTTCGCTGTCAATGCCGATGCCGATGCGCAGGATTCCCTTTTCCGCCGCCGCTTCGTCGGCAATGCGCATTACCCCCGGCCCGCTGCCGTGGCAGACGGCAAATTTGCCGCCGATTTCGGGCACGGTGGACAGCTGCTGAAAAAAACGATGGATCTGTTCGGTCAGCACTTCGTCCGTCCCTTCCACATGGGAACCGAACATGGCGATCATGGTATGCACATCCGCCACGTCCTCCTTGCCCTCCCTGGTCATCCAGAAGCCGCGGTGGAATTCCCGCACATGGCGGCTTTCGCCTTCCCCGAAAATCATATAAAAACGGGCGCCTTCCCGGTCGGAGAGATCACAGAAGGTTTCATAGGTGGTCTGACCAAAGTAGATATTGCCGCCGGACTGAACGGAACATTTGTCCCCCACCAACGAGATTTCCCGGCACCTGATGCTGCGACCGACAAAAACTCCGACGTTGTTGCGTTTCAGCACCCGCAGGGTATCGGTAACCGGAAATTCATGGGTCACAAAAACCTTGTGCAGATTCTGTCCGCCGCCCACCAGCTCAAGACTCTCGACAAAACCCCGCAGATCAGGGCTGATCTGCTGGCCGCGATGCACACCCGACGTTATGGTGCCCCGTATGACTTCGTAGACAATCCTGTTCTGGGCGCTTTCATGCCATTCGTTTTCCAGCATCTCCCGCTGAATGTCGATACATTTGCTGCGGGTCAGGATCCGGCCGTAGATGCCGCGCTCCACCGGATCGGAACTGATGCCGTCAAAAAGGACGTCGCAGACCTCCTGCTCGAAAATATTGGTGGCATCGGCAAAATCAACCCCCTGCTGCATGATTTTCCCGGCCCGGCTGGGAGTCAGTACCCTGGCCGCAACTCGTGTGGTTGCATGATCGGCGGAAAAAAGGCGCAGCCGGAGAAACAGGCTCCCGGTGGCAACTTTCTTGTCGCTGCCGTTAAAAATCTCAACCTGGCGGGGCACATTGAGCCCGCTGGTTCGCACCGCATCAAGCAAACGGGCGGCCAGATGGAAGACCCCCGGCTCACTCAGCTCCCGTTCGATGAGGGCGTTATACGGCCCCAGGGAGATACGGATGGCGCCGCAGAGAAAGTCGCCCTCCTCCAGCATTTCCGGCAGCCCGGCGCGCGAGGGGTACTGGATAAGCCCCAAGCCCTCCTTGGACTGGCGGAGAACGATCTGGGCATTCTGTCCCGCGGTAAGAATGGCGGTGGACAGCAAATAACTGATATTTTCCAGGGGAATGGTGATTACCCCCTCCGCGCTGACGCTTGCCCGGTGGGGCAGCAGCAGCTGATGTATCTCCTGCGCCTCGGCTATTTCCGGACCTGACAACGGCTTTTCCATGGGGATAAAAAGCCTGCCGATGGTCAACCGCAGGTTGCTGTCGACAATGGCGCGGATTTCGGAAAAAAGCATGTCGGGAATATGGGAATTAAGCGACATGAGCTGCACCGGCAGATCTATCCGCCGCAGACGCGTGTCTATCCGCGGTTCGCCCGCACCGAAATCAACATCGAGTCCGATCTGTGAGTGGCCGCTGCGGCCGATCAGGCAACACCGCTCCCGGAGCTGCCCTTCGCTCATCAGGTCAGCCAACACCCCGCGCAACGTGTCACTGGTGTCCTCCAGACGCATGAAGCCGGTCAGTTTCGGAACGCCGAGCTCCTCGTCGATGGTGGGCTCGGCACCCGGATCAAGGAAAAGATATCCGTCTTCGGTAAGAAGAGGGGGTCGCTTCATGAAATATTTTCCTCCTGCATCTTTATGCATCAACGCCTGAATCAGCGCTATTTTTTATCTTTGACAATGGTCAGTTTGACGACGACATCGGGCCATTTTTTTTCCTGCTCCTGCAGCGTCTCCGGCACCACGATCCGGCATTGTACCGTGGTGCTTTCTCCCAGGCCGCTCAGATAAATGGGCGTCGTGGTCAGGGTGTCGATGTGCGCGGCGTTCTCAACGGTAATCGATGTCGGCGTGATTTCCATGCGGCTGATCCGGTGACCCGAGGGCAGCGTGCCGATAAACTGCGGGGTGATGGTGATGTTTCGCGCCGCAACCTGCTTGAGCTGTACCTTGAAGTTCTGCGGTTGAATGTCAAGCAGCCGCAGTTTATTGGGGACAACAATGTTGGCCTCGGACAGATCAATCTGGTGGCGGCCGGGGCCAAGACTGGACAAATCCACCTGAACCCGCAACTGGTAAGGATCAATGGACCGCAGAGTCGTCAGGGGACCCTCCATGAGAAGCTTTGCCTCTTCCTGCTTACCGATCACCTCGATGTTTTTTGTCGCCTTGTTGTATTCGATCGGCACGGTGAAAAGCATCTCCCGGATCTCGGTTCCGGACTGAATCAAGGTCAGCCAGAGCAGCACGGCCAAGGAAAAACTGACTCCTATTTCAGCAAAGGCCAGCAGGGGATTCTTCTTTTTCCTGACAACACTTCCGGCAAATCTCTCCAGCCGCCGGTAATGCTCATGAATGAGCTTTGCCGCATCGCCTCTGGAGCTCAACTTCACCATTTCCCCATCAAGAAAGGCGGTGACCACTCCCCTTTCCTCGCTGACGGCAAAAACCAGGGCATCCGTTTTCTCGGCAAGCCCCATGGCCGCATGATGTCTGGTGCCCAGATCCTTTGACAGGCGATTGGAGGTGGACAGGGGAAGATGAACGCCGAAGCGACTGATTCGCTTTTCGGCCATGATCGCGGCGCCGTCATGTCCGGGCGACGTGGGATCAAAAAGACTGAGCAACAGCTGAACCCCGGCCAGCCCATCAATCCGGACGCCTTCCGTCACCCACTGCTGCAACGGCACTTCCCCCGGCAAGACAAGCAGCGCCCCCCATCTCCGCTCGGCCAGATCAAAAAGCGACTGATCGACTATCTCCGCGGCCCTGGTTTCGGTTCCCATCCGTCGATGATGGCCGATGGAAAAGGTGCGTTCAAGAATACGCCGGATCTCCGGCTGGAAAATAATGAGCAGCGCCAGCACGGCAATCTGGCTGAAATTGGAAAAAATCCACTCAATACCCTGCAGACCGAGGAGTCGGGCCACCAGGGCACCCCCGGCGGTGAAGGTGAGCCCGAGGGCAATCTTCCAGGTGCCGGTGGCACGAAGAGTGCGGTAAAACGAATAAAGCAGAAGAGTAATCAGGGCGATATCGAGGATAACCCGCCACTCAAGGAAATTTCGCATGGTGTATGGTGCTGTAAGGAAAATGTTTTGTCGGGCAGGCAGCCCGAGGTGTAAACGCAGACACATGTGATGATAAGATAAAAACACCACCTCAGCAAGTGAAAGTCCTGTGCCCCCTCGACTCTTTGACAGCAAAATCAGCTGTTTTCTTCTTCCTTTTACCGCTTGTTGGAAAAAATTCTTAAAATTATCCGCGCAGATGCGTATGATAGAAGAAAAGGCCCAGGCATTCGTCCCAGATATCTTACTTCATTTGGAGGACTCTTCATGAAAAGCTGCAGCTTGAACGATTTTATGCAGGAATTGCAACCGTGGCTCGACAAGGATCATATCCGCAAGGCGAGCGTGGATGACAAAGGCCATTTTATTCTGCACTTTGTCGACGGCATGAAAAATGTCTATCACATCGACGACTGCAATAAAGAACAGGTCGACAATGTCCTGCAGGATCTGAAAAAACAGGGAATCAGCGTGGAAGAATAACCCCGAGCGGCAACAGGACGGAAATCGGTTCCGCATGGAGCAGCCGCCCTGTTGCCGTCCAAAGGCGGGGATATCTTTCCATTGTTTTGAGCAATTCGTTTGAACTTCAGGAAAAATCACGTCCTTCACCGGCTTCCTCGTAAGTGACGCCGTCGCGGATGTGATAGATGCGCTTAAAGGTCGGAATGATCTTTTCGTCGTGGGTAACGATAATGATGGCCGTCTCATACTGACGGGCCATGTCGTTGAGAATCCGGATAACCGCCAGCGCCCGTTGGCTGTCAAGCGGCGCGGTGGGCTCGTCGGCCAGAATCACCGGCGGACGATTGATCAGGCCTCGGGCAATGGCCACGCGCTGCTGTTCGCCGCCGGAGAGCTGCGACGGCATGGCGCGGGCCCGATGTTCCACATCCAGCTCCTTCAGCAGCTCCGTTGCCCGCCGGCGCGCTTCGCCGTTTGCTACGCCGGCCAGCATGGGCAGCAGGGCGACGTTATCGGTGACATCAAGGAAGGGGATGAGGTACGGGGCCTGGAAGACAAAGCCGATTTTATCGCGCCGCAACGCCCGCAAATCAGTCACCCGCCAGCCATTGTCATAAATCACCTCCGAGCCGAGAATCATCCGGCCGGCCGTGGGCTCGATCACCGCCCCCAGCGATTTGAGCAGCGTGCTCTTGCCCGACCCTGATGGCCCGATGAGACCGACCACCTCGCCGGGAGCCACCTGCATATCCACGTTTTTCAAGGCGTCGACGGCGGTATCGCCTTTGCCGTAGCGTTTTTTCAACCCTTCGATGAGAATCCCCTTGCCGACCATGTCAACCTCCTATGGCCTCGGCCGGATCGACCTTCAGCGCGGCATGAATGGCGATAATGCTCGACAGCACGCAGATCACCACCACGGCGGCAAAACCGATTACCGAGTCGAGCGGTTCAAGCAGCACATATTTGGGAAAAATCGGCGCCATCAGCAGGGTGGCCGTGATCTTGCCCACCACAAACCCGATCAAACCCAGGGCAATGGACTGCTGCATGATCAGTCCGACAATGGTTCGATTTTTGGTGCCGATCAGTTTAAGCACGGCAATTTCACGAATTTTCCCCAGGGTCAGGGTGTAGATGATGAAGGCGACAATGGCCGAGCTGACCACCGACAGAATCACCAGGAACATGGCGATTTGTCTGGCCGAAGTGGCGATCAGCTTGCCGACGAGTATCTCTTCCATCTGGCTGCGGGTATAAACCGTCAAACGCTTCCAGCGGCGGATCGATTCCGCCACCGCTTCCGGGGTGTGACCCGCTTCAATCTGCACCAGAACAGCGTTGACGTAGGGGTTGGCGCTTTGCGAAGCGACAACGGCGTCGAGCAAACCGGGGACTTCCGGCCGGTTGAAAGCCGAATTTTCGGCGGTGCGGCGACGTTGCTGGCGGATGGCGTCATTATCCTTGAGAAACTGGGCTTCCTGCGCATCCTTGAGCGGAATGAACACCATTGGGTCACCGCCGGAAGAAACCATGCGCCGGGTCAGGCCGACCACGGTGTACTGGTTGCGGCGAATCAGGAGGTGATCGCCGAGCTTGAAGCCGGAGGCGATGTCGGCAACCGCCTCGTAATGGCCCCGGGTAATCTGCCGGCCCGCGACAAGATAGGTAGGCCAGCCGGGGGTGCCCGGTTCGCCCGCCGTGACACCGGTCACCATGGTGCGCACGTCACGCTCGCCCTGCCGCACCTGCATGGTGAGATAGGTGATGTTGGCCGCCCGCGCCACACCGGGCATCGCGCGAATGGAGCGCCAGACATCGTCATGAATGCTCGATGATTCGGCATAGGGGCCGAGCGTGTCCTTCTGCACCACCCAGAGCTGGGCGCCGCTGTTGTCGAGCAATACCTTGGCGTCATCCACCATGCCGCGGTAAATGCCGGCCATGGACAAGGTAACGCCGATCAACAGCCCAAGCCCCACGCCGGTAAAGACAAACTTGCCCCAGGAATGCATGATGTCCCGTCCTGCCAGGCTGATCATCGACTCACCCCCGGAATGTGATCAACCACCTTGATCCGGCTGCGCGCCTGCAAGGCATTTGCACTGTAGACGACCACCCGGTCGCCGGACTTGATTCCTTCACGCACCTGCACAGACCCTTCCAGGTCACCACGGCCCAACGAAACCGGCGTAAAACGCAGATCATTGTTTATAATTTGCCAGACGCCCAGGCTGCCGTTAACCTGCCGGACGGCACCATTCGGAATGACCGGCGCTGCCGGAAGCGGCGGCAGAAGAACAGTCACTTCGGCCAATTCACCGACAGGTGGCCGCGGCTCGGGAAGTTGATCGAATACCACCTTGGCCAGGGTTTCCTCGGTCACGACGTCGGCCATTGGCTCCACCCGCAGCACGCGGCCCGCTCGCACCTCGCCCGCCTGCGAACGCAGCACGATCTGCGCCGGCAGATCGTGCTGCAGGCCGCGGGCATGAATCTGATCAAAATGCACATTGATCCACAAGCTGTTCGGGTCGATCAGCTCCACCACCGCCTGGCCGGCCACCACCGTGGTACCGGGATCCGCGTCGCGCGCGGCAACAAGGCCGTCCACCGGGGCGACGAGATCCAAATTACCGCGTTGCGCAACCAGGGCCTCTTGCTCGGCACGGACACGGACGAGTTCTTCCTGCGCCGCGGCCAGACCAGCCTCAGCCACCCGCAGTTCATGCGTTTTGGTGGCCGCGATCTCCTCACTTACCGAGTGCACTGCCAGCAATTGTTCATAGCGCCGGGCTTGCGTCCGGGCATAGGTCTGCCGTTCCCGCGCTTCATGCAGTTGCGCCTCGGCGCCCTTATGCGCGGCTTCCTGGGCCCGGATCCGCTCATCGAGATCAACCGGGGCCATTGCGCCGAGGAGCTGTCCCGCCTTTACCAGGTCGCCCACCTGCACATCCAGCCTTTCGACCCGCCCGGCAAAGGTCGGGCCGATCCTGTAAGTGTAGCGAGACGCAACCGAGCCGATGCCGAACAACCCCGGAGCAATGGACCGCTCCTCGATGGTGACGACTGTCACCGGAATCGGCGCCAATGGCCCGGAGCGCAGGGCGACATAGATGAAGAGCGCGAGCAGCGGGACAAGTACCGCCAACAGCAGCGGAGTGCGGCTCTGAAAGGGAAATTTTTTCATGGTGTCCTCCTGATGCCGCGCAGATAGACGGCAAAAACCCTCGGCGCATCATGACGTATGCGGTTTTCATCACCGGCCAGCAGCGACTGCATGACCAGTCCCTGGATTGTTCCGATAAAGAGGATGACGGCTGCTTCCGTGTCAAGGTGAGGGTCCAGCTCTTCCCGGGCCTTGCCTTCTTCGATCACGCGGTGCAGTCGCCGGCCATACCGCTGGATGAGTCCCTGGACTATGGCCTTGGAGGCGGTCTTTTCAGGACGTTGCAGCTCGCCGAACAGAATGCGGGGAACGCCCGGATGCTCGCCGACAAACTCGACATGCGCCATGAACATGGCCTCCAGCGCTGCCAGCGGAGACGGCGCCCCCTGGATAGACTTTTCCAGTCTGGACAACAGCCGTTCAGCCACCCACTCCATCACCGCCTGCAGAATCGCGGCTTTATTGGGAAAGTGTCGAAACAGGGCGCCCTGGGTCAGCCCCATGCGACCGGCAATCGCGGCTGTCGTGATATCACTGGGGTTCTGCTCCGCGGCCAGCGCAACCACGGTCTCGACAGTCACCGCCCGGCGCTCCTCCGCCGGAAGATGCTTTAAATGGGTGCTCATGCAACCTTCCTCCTTAAAGATAGTAATTGATTACTCACATTAACAATATAATCTTTGCCGATTCTGTCAAGGGATTATGTGGATGGACGAAAAAGAACCCGGATTTTGCTGCCGGCCGGATGCCGGAGCAAGGGCACAAACCCTCTTCACTTCCGACAGCCGGCGGGCCCGCATGCGCGCGTACCAAGCCATCCGGAAATCATTTTTTTTCAAGGCGTTTTTAATATTCTGTTGACTTTTAGCATGGCGGAATATAATAGGCGCATGCTTTTTTTTTGAACATTTCTTTTACCGTTTTTAGCCGTTCATCAGTTTACTGAAAATAACGAAAAATTTTTTCGCAGGAGAAAAAAATGTCCCTTAAAATCATCCCCCTTGAAGAACAGGATGAACCTCCAGGCAATCATCATCTCACGATCTGCCCTCCCGCCTTTGCCTCTGCTGTTCCGGCACGATTCCCCGCCATTTCCCGCGCCAAAGCCTTCCGCAGCCGACACTTTCCAACAACGACTATCGCCGAATGGAACGACTGGCGCTGGCAGCTGCGCAACCGCTTCACCACAAGCGAGCAGCTGGAAAAAATCATTGAGCTGACAGACAGTGAACGCCAGGCCCTGCAACGCCATGGCTCCAATCTGCCCTTTGCCATTACCCCGTATTACGCCAGCCTTGTTTCCCCGGTCAATCCTCAGGATCCGATCCGTCGGGCGGTGGTGCCCGTGATCACCGAAATGCTGGTTTCAAGCGGCGAGGCCCATGATCCGCTCGGAGAGGACAGCCACACGCCGGTTCCCGGGCTGGTGCACCGCTATCCCGACCGGGTGCTCTTCCTGGTTACCGACTATTGCTCCAATTACTGCCGCTACTGCACCAGGTCGCGCATGGTGGGCCGATCACAGAATACAACAGCCTGCAAGGAGCGCTGGGAAAAAGCCTTTGCCTATATCGAAAACAATTATGAAATCCGCGACGTGCTGCTGTCAGGCGGCGACCCTCTCACCCTGCCCGACGAAACCCTGGAATATCTGCTCAAACGGCTGCGCGCCATCCGTCATGTCGAGATGATCCGTATCGGCACCAAAACCCCGGCGGTTCTGCCCCAGCGCATCACCGGTTCGCTCACCCGCATGCTGCGCCGCTATCATCCGCTGTGGATCAGCATCCATGCCATGCATCCGTCCGAGCAAACCCGTGAAATGAAAAAGGCATGTGAACGACTGGCCGACGCCGGCATTCCGCTGGGCAGCCAGACGGTGCTGCTGGCCGGCATCAACGACGACGTGCCGACCATGAAAAAACTCATGCAGGGCCTGGTGCGCATGCGCGTCAAACCGTATTATCTTTATCAGTGTGATCCGATCATCGGCTCCGCCCACTTCAGAACATCCGTGGCCAAGGGACTGGAAATCTACCAGGGCCTGCGCGGCCACACCACGGGCTATGCCGTTCCCACCTATGTCATCGATGCCCCCGGGGGTGGAGGCAAGATCCCTCTGCTGCCGGAAACATACCTCGGCCGAGAGGGCAACGATATTCTCCTCAAAAACTATGAGGGGAACATCTATCGTTATCCGGACGCCATGTAAGAACAACGCGCCGCATCACATTATATTTATCATGAGGACAGAATGAATATTGGCATGACCTATGACCTGCGGGCCGACTACCTTGCCGCCGGTTACGGCGAGGAAGAAACCGCCGAATTCGACCGACCCGACACCATCGACGCCATTGAAGGCGCCCTGCGGGCACTTGGCCACCGAACCGACCGCATCGGCAATCTTGACAGCCTGGTCAAGAGCCTGGCCGCAGGTCGGCGCTGGGATCTGGTGTTCAACATAGCCGAAGGACTGTATGGTTTCGGGCGGGAAGCGGTTGTGCCGGCCCTGCTCGACGCCTACCGCATTCCCTATACCTTTTCCGATCCCCTGATGATGAGCGTTACCCTGCACAAGGCAACGACCAAACGACTGGTGCGCGATCTCGGCATCGCCACCCCGGATTTCGTCCTGGTACGCAGCGTGGAGGAGATCGCCGGCGTCAATCTGCCCTATCCGCTTTTCGCCAAGCCGGTTGCCGAGGGGACCGGCAAGGGGGTGACCCCGGTATCGAAAATTGCCGCCGCGGATCAACTGGAAAGCGTCTGCCGCGACCTGCTCGCCACCTACCGCCAGCCGGTGCTGGTGGAAACCTTTCTGCCCGGTCGGGAATTCACGGTGGGCATCGTCGGCAACGGCGCCGAAGCCCGCTCCATCGGGGTTGTTGAAGTGGTGCTGCTGGAAAACTCCGACCCGGATGTTTATTCGTATCGGAACAAGGAAATATGCGAAGAGGTGGTTGAATACCGTGCCGTGAATGATCCCGAGGCGCAGGAGGCGGTACGGGTGGCTCTCCAAGTCTGGCACGGCCTCGACTGCCGGGATTCCGGCCGGGTGGATCTCCGTTCGGACAAACTCGGTCGGCCCAATTTCATTGAGATCAACCCCATTGCCGGACTGCATCCGGAACATTCCGATCTGTGCATCATTGCCGGAAAATTCGGCATGAGCTACCAGCAGCTGATAAGTGACATTGTCAGTGCCGCGCTTACGCGGATCAAGGGCTGAACCCGCCATGAAAATCGCCATTGTCTACAATCGCCCCGCCCGCACAGGCGAGGCGAACTGGCAGTCATCCCAGGATGTGCTCCAGCAGGTGGAGGCAGTGGAACGCTCCTTGCGGAAGCTTGAAACAGACTGCCTGGCCATCCCCTTTGACCGCGATGTTGATGCTTTTCTGGCAATGATCAGGCAGGAGAAAATAGAGGCGATTTTCAACCTGTGCGAAAGCGTTGACGACGATGCCCGGCTGATCGGCCACCCGGCGGCACTGTTTGAGCTGCTGGGCCTGCCCTTCACCGGATCAGGCTCCCTTGCCCTGATGCTTTCCACCGACAAACTGCTGTCCAAAAGACAGCTTGCCGCCGCCGGCTTCCCCACCCCCGATTTTCTCACCTATGACGGGGAGGATGTAACGACCCTGGCCGATTTCCCTCTGCCGGCCATCATCAAGCCCCGTTTTGAGGATGCCAGCATCGGCATTGACCAGGATTCCATTGTTTTCAAGAAAAAGGAACTCAAGGAAAAACTGCCGCTTTTTTATCGGCAGTACGGTCCCCTGCTGCTTGAACGGTTCATTGACGGCCGGGAATTCAACATCTCGCTCTTCGGCTATCCCCATCCCCACATCCTGCCCCTGGCCGAGATCGACTTTTCCGCATTCCCAGGCGAACTGCAGAAGATTGTCGGTTACCGGGCAAAATGGGACGAAAATTCCTTTGAGTACCGGAACACCGGGAGAATCTTTCCCCAGAAGCTGCCGCCGCTGCTGGAACGTAACCTGCGCAAGGTGGCGGCCGGCGCCTACAAACTTTTCATGCTGCGCGATTACGGCCGCATCGACCTGCGATTGGATGACCTGGGCAAGATCCATGTCCTTGAAGCAAATGCCAACCCCTGCCTCACGCCTGACGCCGGTTTTGTCGCCGCCGCCGGTCAATGCAGGATGACTTTCACCGATATTGTCCGCGATTTTGTCGGATTCCTTCATATACGAGCAAAAAAATGATGATCATCCGCGCCGCTGACGGCAACGATCGACACCCGCTTTTCACCCTGATCGAAACCATTGACAACTTTACCCCGGCGGAAAAGGAACTGGCCAGGGAAGTCATTCATGACGGGCTGGCCTCGGCTGAAAACGGCTACCATATCCTGGTGGCAAGCGACGGGGGCTCTTCCCTTGCCGGTTTTATCTGTTACGGTGAAATCCCGATTACGGTGAAGCGCTGGGATCTCTACTGGATAGCCGTCGCACCCGACATGTCGCGCCGCGGTGTCGGCACCCTCCTCATGCAGGCCATGGAAAAAAGGCTCGGCAAAGGCGCCCGCGTCTATGTTGATACGTCGGGCACCAGCGGGTACGCCCGGGCCCGTTCCTTTTACGAACGGAACGGCTACCAAGTTGCCTGCGTGTTTCCTGATTTTTACCGGGCAGGAGACGACAAAGTAGTTTACAGCAAGGATATCTGACATGTTCCGCATCCGACGGGTTTACGACAACACCCTGCCCATTGACCGGGACGCCATTGCCCAGGTTCAGGAAATACTGGCCAAGCAGTTTTCCGGACTGAGCCGCAAGGAAATCGAGAGCCTGCCCGCCAAGCTCACCAATCCGCTCAAATATCAATTCCGCACCATTCTTTTTGTGGCCGACGACCAGCGTCAGCGGGTGAAAGGATTTGCCCTGGTCAACTATGCCCCTGATCTCAATTTCAGCTATCTCGATTTTCTTTCGGTGCAGCCGACAAAAAATGCCGGCGGCATCGGCGGCGCCCTTTATGAAAAAGTGCGCGACGAGGCAAAAAACCTCAAAGTGTGCGGCATTTTCATGGAGTGCTTGCCTGACGACCCCAAACTGTGCACGGACAGGGAAACCCTCAAACAGAACAAGGCCAGGCTGCGTTTTTATGAACGCTATGGCGCAATGCCGATTGTCGGCACCGCCTACGAAACCCCGCTGAAAGAAGGGGGCGATTGCCCGCCGTATCTGGTTTTTGACCGGATCGGCATGAAAAAGCTACCTTCCCGGGAGGCCGCCGGAAAGATTGTCCGGGCCATCCTGACCAGAAAGTACGGCAAGGCTTGCCCGGCGGGATACATCGATATGGTGGTCGGTTCCTTCAGGCACGATCCGATCCGGCTCCGGGCCCCCCGCCACATCACCCCCGATGCCGAACGGGTAAAAACCGTCTTTTCCCTGGAGCAGCGCATTGCCCTGGTGGTGAATGACAAACATGACATCCATCATGTCCATGAAAGGGGATATGTGGAAGCACCGGCCCGCATCCGCTCCATCCTCAAGGGCATCGAACAGACCGGTTTTTTTGAAAGGCTGCCTGCCCGCCGTTTCCCGGAAACCCATATCAAACAGGTGCATGATCCCAAGTTTGTCGAGTATCTCAAGCGGGTATGCGCCCTGGTGGAGCCGGGCAAATCCGTCTATCCCTATGTTTTCCCCATCCGCAACGCTACCAGGCCGCCCAAGGAACTGCCGGTGCGGGCAGGGTACTACTGCATCGACACCTTTACGCCGCTGAACCGCAATGCCTATGTGGCGGCCAGGGGAGCGGTGGACTGCGCCCTGACCGGCGCCAGCCTGCTCTTTGAGGGCTACCGGCTCTCCTATGCCCTGGTCCGTCCTCCCGGCCATCATGCGGAACGGAAGGTTTTCGGCGGTTTCTGCTATTTCAACTCAAGCGCCATTGCCGCCAATTTCCTCAGCCGCCACGGCAAGGTGGCGATACTGGACATCGACTACCATCACGGCAACGGCACCCAGGATATTTTTTATGACCGGGGTGACGTGCTGACCGTCTCCATCCATGGCCATCCGAGCTTTGCCTATCCCTACTTTGTCGGTTTCGGCGATGAAGAGGGAGAAGGGCCTGGTTACAAGTGCAACAAGAACTACCCCCTGCAGGAACAACTGGACGGCGCGGCATATCGCCGGGTCCTGGAGCGCGCCTTGAAAAGGATTCAGTCGTTTTCTCCCCGTTTTCTTCTTGTCGCCCTCGGCTATGATCCGGCGAAAAACGATCCCACCGGCACCTGGCAACTGGATGCAAAGGATTTTTACCAGAACGGCCTTCTGATCGGCCGGTTGCGCCTGCCGACCCTGGTCGTCCAGGAAGGAGGCTACCGCACCAAATCCCTGGGCATAAACGCCCGCAGCTTCTTCAAGGGACTCTGGGTGGGTTTGCACCGTTTTTAAATTGCATGAGCCGCGCAATTTTCTCTTGCGGGTGTTGCGTCTTGCCGGTTTCGCGGATATGTTGATCCGTGCACGAGACAAAACCAGCCGGCCGGCGGCAAAGAAACGACAAAGGAAAAAAGAGATGATGAAAAAACGATTCACCCCGCTCCTGTTGCTTGTCCTGCTCCTTTTTGCCGGCTGCGGGGGCAATGAGCGGGCCGGCGAAACAGGGGAAAAAAAACAGACGGCGCAGGCGACAAAAGAACAAGGCGTGGAGAAAAGTCTTCTTGAACCGTGTCGGCTCATCACCGCTGCGGAAGCGGCAACCCTCATCGGAGAGCCGGTGAAAGAGGGACAGTACGGCGAGCAGCAGGTGGTCGGCATGAAAAAATGTTTCTTTGAAGCGGCCAATCCTGATTCCATGAAATTTCTGCAGATCACGGTGCAGCAATCGGATTTCATGCCGGCAAATGTCCGGCAGGCGGGGCAGAGTCCGAAAACAATTTTTGCCGCAACCAAGGAGATGCTGGCCGACGGACGGATCGACCTTGCCGATCTCGGCGATGCGGCATTCATCGGCACCGGAGGACTGCACATGCTTGCGGGCGACACCTACATCACCATCGGGGTCGGCAACCCCGAGCGCGACGGCAACCGCGCCAAGCTTGAAAACGCGGGCAGGCTCGTGCTGGACAAGCTGCGGCAATAATTGTCACTCTACGACAAGCGCGTCTTATAATCCTCATAGCCGAACCGGCGCACGATTTCAACCGCATCGGACTCCGGGTCATAAAGGACGATGGAGGGCAAGTGCACGCCGTTGAAGGTGGTGGTCTTGACCATGGTGTAATGACTCATGTCTTCCAGAATAAGCCGGTCGCCCACCCGCAGAGGGCTGGGAAAAGAGTAGAGCCCCAGCACATCGCCGGCCAGGCACGATACCCCGCCCAGCCGATAGGTGTGGGGAAATTCTCCGGGCAGGCCGGCCCCTCTGATATCAGGCCGGTAGGGCATCTCCAGCACATCGGGCATATGGCAGGAAACCGATGTGTCGAGGATGGCAATGGGGCCGTCGTTTTCAATGATATCAAGCACCGTGGTAATCAGCGCCCCGGTGTGGATGGCGATGGCCTCGCCCGGTTCAAGATAGATGGTGAGGTCATAGGTCTTTTTAAAATGATCGATAACCTCGCACAGCAGGTCGATATCATAATTGGGCTTGGTGATATGATGGCCGCCGCCCAGATTGAGCCATTGCATGGTCGGCAGGATATCCTTGAACTGCTCCTCAAAGACGCGGGCGGTGCGGGCCAGGGCGTCCGACCCTTTTTCACACAGGGTGTGCACATGCAGCCCGGTGATGCCGGCAAGCGACTTCCCGGCAAACTGCTCCCTGGTTATGCCCAGCCGCGAGCCTGGCGCGCACGGATCATAAAGGGCCACGTCGGTTTCCGAATGACGCGGATTGACCCGCAGACCGAAACCGACCTGATGGGGACTGCGTTCAATCAGGGGCTGGAAGCGTTGCCACTGGCTGAAACTGTTGAAGACAATATGATCGCAGAGTTCGAGCAGCTCACCCAGGTCGCTTGCGCTGAAAGCCGGACCGTGGCCGTGTACCTCGCCCTTGAACTCTTCCCGGCCAAGCCGCGCCTCATGCGGGGAACTGGCACAGACGCCCTTCAGATACCGCCGGATAAGGGGAAAGACCCGGAACATGGCAAAGCCCTTGAGCGCCAGCAGAATGGAACAGCCGGTGCGCTGCTGTACCGTATCCAGGATGCGCAAATTCCGTTCCAGCGCCCCCAGGTCCACGACAAAGGACGGGCTGGGTACCCGCGCGGGGTCGAAGTCTACAAGGTAACTTCGGTCCATGGCAGCCCGTGAATATTCAATTTTTCCATGAAGGGATCGGGATCAAGCTGCTCCATGTTGAAGACACCTTCCCCACGCCAGGCGCCGGTCAGCATCATCATGGCGCCGATCATGGCCGGCACGCCGGTGGTGTAGGAGACGGCCTGGGAACCCACTTCCTCATAGCATTTGGCGTGATCACAGATATTATAGACGTAATAGGACTTTTCCTTGCCGTCCTTTCTGCCCCGGATCAGGCAGCCGATGCAGGTTCTGCCCTTGGTCAGCGGCCCCAGCGAACCGGGATCAGGCAGCACCGCCTTGAGAAACTGCAGGGGCACGATCTGCCGGCCCTGATATTCGATGGGCTCGATGCTGGTCATGCCCACATTCCGCAGAACCTCGAGATGGCGCAGATAATTATCGGAAAAGGTCATCCAGAAACGGGCCTTTTTCAGGCCGGGGATATGTTTGACCAGGGACTCCAGCTCTTCATGGTACATGAGGTAAATCTTGCGCGGACCAATGCCTTCCGGGAAGTCGAACTCCTTGGCGGTTGACAGGGCCGGGGTTTCCAGCCATTCGCCCTCCTCCCAGTGACGGGCCGGGGCGGTCACCTCGCGGATATTGATCTCCGGATTGAAATTGGTGGCAAATGGCCGGCCATGGTCGCCGGCATTGCAGTCGATGATGTCCAGCTCGTCAATCCGGTCAAAATGGTGCTTGAGCGCCCAGGCGGTATAAACATTGGTGACGCCGGGGTCAAAACCGGAGCCGAGCAGGGCCATGAGTCCGGCCTTCTTGAACTTTTCCTGATAGGCCCACTGCCATTTATACTCGAATTTGGCTTCATCAAGGGGCTCATAGTTGGCGGTATCGAGGTAGTGAACGCCGCATTCCAGGCAGGCATCCATGATGGTCAGATCCTGATAGGGAAGCGCGACGTTGATGCACAGTTCCGGCTTGAAATCACGCATCAGGGCCACCAGTTCGGGGACGTTGTCGGCGTCGACCCGGGCCGTTTGGATCGGCCGGGAAACCTGCGCGGCAATGGCATCGCACTTCGCCTTGGTGCGCGAGGCCAGCATAATGTCGGAAAAGACCTCCGGCACCTGGCAGCATTTATGAACAACAACCGAACCGACTCCGCCGGCGCCTATGATCAGTACTCGTGACATGGCAAACTCCTTTCCTTGTTGACTCGTTCAACCGTTTCAACGTTCCATCGTTTCAACGGCGTCCTTCCGATTCGTGAATTCTAAAATTTCAGATAGGTATACCCTTCCAGACAGCTCTCGTAAAAATCGATCAGCTTGACTCCTTCCCGGGGCTGGATGGTGCCCCGGTGCACCTGCCGGTCAATTTTCCGCTTAATGCTCCTGGCCATGATCTCCGGGCTGTATTGCATGGTGGCAAGAACATTCTGGGCCGATGCCCCCTTGATCACCTCTTCGATATAAAAATCAGAGGGATCATCATCATCGCAGTAGACATGCACCTCGTTCAGCCGGCCGAAAAGGTTATGCATGTCGCCCATCACGTCCTGATAGGCGCCGGTGAGAAAAAGGCCGATAAAATAATCCTCATCCTTTTTCAGGTCATGAAGCAGCAAACTCTCATCATAGCCGTTCTTGGCAATGAACTTGTCGATCTTACCGTCCGAATCACAGGTGATATCGGCGATGGAACACCTTTCGCCCGGGATTTCGTCGAGCCGCATTACCGGCATGATGGGCAGCAACTGGCTGATGGCCCAGGTATCGGCGGCTGACTGGAAAACGGAAAAATTGCAGAGATACTGGCTGGCCCGCAACTCGTCTATCTGCTGCAGCTCCTTGGGAACGAAATCCGCCCGTTTCATGACGTCACGGATCTGGCCGATGATCTTCCAGTAGATGGTTTCGATCTTGGCCCGCTCCTCCAGGGAAATGACGCCCAGCTTAAAGGCCTGGATCGAATCAAGTTTGATCTGCTGGACATCGTTGTAGATCTCCTGATAATTCTCCATGGTCAGGTCACCCGCCGACTCCCGCATGTTGCCGACCAGAATGTGCTCGCCGGCGGTTTTATCGGTGTTAAAGGAATCGCTGGTCTGGTGAATGATATTGACCACATTGGTGATGACGCAGGAGTGGTGGGCGGTAACGTAGCGGCCGCTCTCGCTGACAATGTTGGGATGATGGATATTGACCTGTTCGCAGATCTGCTGCAGCACGGCGATGATGTCCGCCGCATATTCCTGCAGGGTGTAATTGCGCGAGGAATTGGTGGAAGAACGCGAGCCGTCGTAATCCACGCCGAGACCGCCGCCCACGTCGAAATATTCGATATTGAGCCCGGACAGCACCAGATCGGCGTAAATGCGACCGGCCTCGTTGACCGCCTCCTTCAACACCCGGATATCGGGAATCTGGCTGCCCACATGGAAATGAAGCAGGGTGAGACAGTCGGTCATGTTATACCGCTTCAACAGGTCGACCCCGCTTAAAATCTCGCTGCTGGTCAGACCGAATTTGGCCCGGTCGCCGCTGGACCCGGCCCAGCGGCCGCCCCCCTGCACCGACAGTTTGGCCCGCACGCCGATAAGGGGTGAAACATTCATTTCCTCCGACAGCCGGATAATCATCTCAAACTCGGAGAAATTTTCCACGACGATAATGACCTTGCGGTCAAGCTTGCGGCCCAGGAGCGCCAGACGAATGTACTCCTCGTCCTTGTACCCGTTCAGCACGGTGAGGGCGTTTCTGTTTTCATTCAAGGCAAGGGCCGCCATCAACTCGGATTTTGACCCGGCCTCCAGCCCGTAGTCAAAGGGGTCACCGGCATCGATGATCTCCTCCACCACCTCGCGGGTCTGGTTCACCTTGATGGGATAAACGCCGACAAAACGGCCCTGATAACCGCTTTCCTCCATGGCTTCGCGGAAGGTCAGGTTGAGCTGGCGCACCTGGGCGCGGAGAATATCATGAAAACGGATGACCGTGGGGAACGGGATGTCCTGACTTTTGATCTCATCAATCACCTCAAGAATATCTATGGCCGGGCCGTCATCCCGTTTTTCAGGCAGTACGCAGACGTGCCCGTTTTCATTGATGCCGAAAAAACCGTTCCCCCAGCGCAGCACGTTATAGAGTTCAGCATTTGCATTGATGATTTTTCGTTTATCCAACATGGACCGCCTCCCCATGCAAGGCAAGAATGAGCTCCCTGACCACCTTGGCGGCAAAGACATCGCTGTTGCCGGTCGGATCAATAACAGGAGCCAGCTCCACCACATCGGCCCCCACCAGATTCTTCTCGCTTACTATTTTGATGATATCGACAAATGAATGAAAATCCTCGCCGCCCGCCTCCGGAGTCCCTGTTCCCGGCAGAAAGGCGGGATCAAAATAATCAAGATCAAGGGTCAGGTAGAGAGGGCGTTCTTTCGGCACCTGCCGCACGAAAGACAAAAATTGCCGCAGATCCCCATACAGGGTCTTCTTGCGCCGCATCCAGGCAAACTCCTCCCTGGTCCCGGAACGAATGCCGAACTGGGCAAGCTCCTGCCCGGCCCCGAAATGATCAAGGCATCGTCTGATCACCGAGGCATGGGAGTAATGATAGCCCTCGTAACCGTCACGCAGGTCGGCATGGGCGTCGAGATGAAGAAGCAGAAGATCGGGGAAAACGGCAAGATATTTCGCAATAACCGGGTAGGACACCGAATGCTCCCCTCCCAGGGTCAGAAGCCTTATCGACTTGCCGGCTAAATCAGCTGGTTCGAGCAACCCGTTGAAGGCCTCCAGAAAAACCTGCCAGTCATCACCGGCATCACCGCTGTTGCCGACCCGGATATTGCCGAGATCATAAAAAACCGCGTCCGCCAGATCGCGATCAAGATAGGGAGAATAGCTTTCAATATCGGCCGACACGCGCCTGACGGCATCCGGCCCAGCGGCAGCACCCTTCCGGAAACAGGCGGTCCCGTCAAAGCCCGCACCGATGATGTTGACGCCGCCGGGCTGAAGGCTATCGGCAGAGCGAGAACATTCGTATGGGATTTCGGTTCCTCGCAACAGCGACATGGGCAGACCCTCTTTTTTCACGGATTGACAATAGTACCATACCTGAATTTGGAACCTTTCGCGATGGCAAAAAAGGCGGAAATATACACCCTTGCCGAATCCAGTCAAGTTTTTTCAGAATACTCCGGCGGATGATCGACACATGGCAGGAGGAAGCACGGAGCGCACAAAATGTTCTCTTTTTCTCCCTGTGCGCTCTGTGATCTGCGGGGCGGAGGATTTTGGCTTACGAATCCTGCTTCTTCTGCGAATCAAGCATGGAACGGATGTTCCGGGAAAAATGTTCGAGACTGAACGGCTTCTGCATCAAGGTCGTATTGCTGATATTTTTCAGTTCGTCCGTATCAATGTCAAAAGAATGGCCGGTCATATAGAGGATGGGCAGCCAAGGTGCATGAAGGCGGATAATTCTGCTCAGCGCCTTGCCGCCCATGGCGGGCATGATCAGATCCGTGGCCAGAAGATCGATATCGTGCTTTCTTTCCTCAAAAATCCTTAAGGCGGCATTGCCGTCGGATGCGGTCAGGACATGATAGCCGGCCTCGGAAAGCGATGCCGCCAGCACCTGCAGCACTTCCAGGTCGTCCTCGACCAGCAGAATAGTCTCCGGTCCGCCCGGCATCAATATCTCCGGTGGTGAGGAAATATCCGCTTCAACCAAATCAGGATTGATTTTCGGCAGAAAGATATGAAACGTACTTCCCTTTCCCGGTTCGGTGTCGACCAGGATACGGCCGTTGTGACTCGCCACGATGCCGTGGACGTTGGAAAGCCCCAGCCCGGTACCCTTGCCGGCCTCCTTGGTGGTAAAGAACGGATCAAAGATCATCTCCAGCGTTTGCCGGTCCATGCCGCTGCCCTGATCGCTGACACTCAGCACCACATATTGCCCGCTCACCTCCCTGAGATCAACATCGTACAGGGTTTTCGGCTCAACGATCCGATTGGCGGTGCGAATGAACAGTTGCCCCGGTTCATTCATGGCATCACGGGCATTGACCACCAGATTTATGAGAATCTGCTCCATCTGACTGCGATCCGCTTCGACAAGCCACAGATCTTCGGTAAGCTCCATCGTCAACTGAATATCTTCCCGGATCAACCTCCCCAGCATTTTCGCCAGTTCCTGAACCATGAGGTTAAGCTGCACGGGCCGGATATTCATATCCTGCTTGCGGCAGAAGCCCATAATGCGGCGAATCAATTCCGCCGCCCTTTGGGCGCAATTTTCAATGGCTTCCAGCTTTTCATAAAAAAAATGGTCCTTGCCGAGCTTCAGCTTTCCCAGGGAACAATAGCCCAGAATGGGGGTAAGGATGTTGTTCATGTCATGGGCAATACCACCGGACAAGGTTCCCAGCGCCTCAAGCTTCTGGGCCTGACGATACCGCTCTTCCAGCAGGCGCCGTTCCTCATCAGCGGCCTTTCTCTGGCTGATGTCACGGTCGATTCCCCGGTAACCGATTACCCGTCTCGCATTATCAAAGACAGGGGTGCCGCTTGTTTCAATGAAAATGTACTCCCCGTTTTTTTTGCGGCAGCGATGCTCATGGGCCTGACAGTTACGCGCCTCCTGAAGGCAATCCAAAAATACTTTTTTCATTGCAATGCCGGCCTGTTCATCATGCAGGATATCAAAATAGGATTTTCCCCGCAGTTCATCAGGCTGATAGTCGTAAATCTCGTAGCAAACGGGAGAGCAGTAAGTCAGATTCCCCTGCGCATCAACCTCCCAGACCCAGTCCCGGGTTGTTTCAACCAGGGAGCGGAAACGAAGCTCCGAAGAAACCAGCGCGGACTCGGTTTCTCGAATTGAAGTCATATCCCAGAAGCTGCCGATGAGATTTTCGCTCTTGCCGTCTTTCTTCATGCCCGGAGCCAGATTCATCGCCAGTATTTTCCTGTTTCCCGCCTGGTCGGTGATGACGATTTCCCTGCTCTTTTCACTTTTATCCAGCAGACAACATTCCTTTGCGCATGCACGGCAGTGTGGATTTTCGGAAATTTCCCGAAACACACAGGGGCCTCCCACCGCCTTTGCCGCCGGCATGCCGGTAATATGCTCGGCGGCCGGATTCCAGGTCATGATTTTGCCCTGTGCATCCAGGACAAAGATAGCCGCCGGGCTCGTCTGCAATATGCCCTGCAGTTCCCGACGCTGCAGTTCTTCCTGCCGGGCCAGCAACCATTTGTCGCTCAACGAACAGGCAAGCTGCCTCAATTCCTCCGGGTCAAAGGGCTTGCGGAAAAAAAGAAGCTTGGACGGTGTGCCGACAGCCCTGACAATATCCTCGCAGGAATGATCCGAATAGGCGGTAACGATGATAATCTCGATCTCCTTATCCATTTCCCGAATGCGCACCGCGGTTTCCATGCCGTCCCACCCCGGAGGCATGCGCACATCGATAAATGCCAGGGCAAAGGGTTCGCCCGCCATTTTCGCAGCACGGGCAATTTGAAACCCATCCTGCCCCTGACCGGCAAAAACGAGTACAAAATCAGCCGAATCCGCATCGTCCGATTCGACGCGAAACATCCGCTTCATCTCCTCGATCGCGCCGCCCCGCTTCCGCCGAGGATCGAGCACCATCTGATAAGCCGCCCAGATGTCCTTATCATCGTCGATAATCAGAATCCGTCTTTTTTCCATGATCCGTATCCATTTCATTATGTTCGGCCGCAGGGGATGCCGACCCCGCCGAATCAGCGGTTTCACCAGGTGCGCCGCCGCTCAGGCCCGTCTCCGGCTTTTCTTCCCCGGCGTCTTCATTCTTTACCCTCCCTTCCCAGGCGGGCAGACGAACAACAAAAGTCGCTCCTTGTCCAGGCCCCTTGCTGGATGCCTCGATGGAGCCGTTATTTGCTTTCAGATAGTTGGCGCAGGTATGTAATCCGAATCCGGAACCCGTGTTTTTGGTCGTATAGCCGAAAGTAAAAAAATTCTTCTTCTCTTCCTCGGAAAACCCGCAGCCGTTATCGGCAACCGACAGCTGCACCATTGGTTGCCGCCCCTTTTCCAGGCTGCTTTTGATCACGAGTTTCCGTTCCTTGGTCCCCACCATGGTATCCATTGCCTCATAGCCGTTTTTTATCAAATTAACAAGCACCTGAAGCAATCTTGTTTCTTCCACCCGAACCGGCGGCACCCGGGAAAAATCGACCTCGACCTGAACATCGCGTTTTTTGATGGTATCGGCCAGCATATTGAGAGCATCGTGCGCGACACTGTTCATGTCGACCGGTTCGATCGTGTCGGCAATGCGGGCATAGCGCATCTGCAGGCCGATAATGTTTTCGATGTGCTCATGCTTTGCACGAATTTTTTTCAGCTCCCCGGCAATCGAATCGTATTCCTCGGCAATCGCTGTCGGCAGGATCTCCACAATCCTGAGGAGCCGTTCCTTTTCCGGATCAGCAATCTCCACGGTATGCCGCAGATATTTTTCCAAGGCGAGCAGGGATGGCGCAAGCTTTGTCTTCAGCGGACTTTCTGTAATATTTTTAAGGAGAACCGATGAAACAACCTTGGCCGGAGTAATGGCATTGCCGATATTATGGAGAACCCCCACCGCCATTTCGGCCATGCCCGCCTCATGCGCCTGCCGCAGGAGAATGGCCTGGGCCTCCTTCAAGTCGCGGGTTCTTTCGACAACCTTGTCTTCCAGGGATCGTGAATATTCATCCAGCTCTTCACGGGTTTGCCGCAATCTTTCCGTCATGATGTTGAACGATGCGGCCAGTCCGGCAAATTCCTTGCAACCAAGGCCGGAAAGTAGAATCTCTTGGTTGAGATCGCCGTTTGCGACCAGATGCACCGCGTCATGCAGGGCCCGTGTGTCGCGGACCAATGAGCGCGTCAAGACGATGGCGGCCAAAAAAGCTGCCGGCAGAAAAAAACAAAGGGCGGTAATAACATAAATTTTTATACGGACCATCTGCCCGGCCCATTCTCTTTCCGCCGCGCTGATGGCCGTATTCAAGGTTTGCAGCGAAAATCCGCACCGCAGAACACCCCACAGCCGGGAACCGCTGTAAACGGGAATAATCGCCTCAAGAACGGCGGAATCACTCCGATCCGTCTCCGGCCAGAGAATGCTGATCGGCTTGGCGGCAGCCGGCTTTACTTCCGGGAAAGAGGTTCCCATCATTGCCCCGATCATTCTGTCCCGGGGCTCGCTCAATATTCGGCCCCGCTGAACCGGATCATTATGGGCCACCACGGTCAACTGTTTATCCACAACGAAACAAAAAACAATTTCCGGGTCATTCTCCACGACTTCAACCACCAGATTCTGCAGGAAGCTGAAATCAAAACCGGCAATGGACTGATCGGCACTGAGCCCCATGCTGCGGACCAGCGACGAGCTTCTGTTGGTCAGATCCTGTTGCATGAGGGCAATATTTCCGGCCAGCTGCACATCGCGGAACTGACTCGTCTTCCAGATAAAAAGAAATCCGAGGGTCGGAATGAGCAGACAAAGCAACAGCATGTTCATACCGATGAGATACACCCTGATTGACGGTCGTCTGCGCATAGGAATTGGTCTGTTATCCGGGAAGAAACCTTGCAAATGTGTTGTTTTTGAAATCTTGGATATCCGACTCAGGCTGCGCATAGTCCGCAGAAGTGTAACTCATTGATCTGTATCGTGTTCCTGCACCAAGGAAAATATTTTCCGAGATTTTATGTCTAATTATAGTGGCTGTTATTACGGAAAAGCAATGAAAAAGGGGCTGCGGAAATGACGGCGAGAAAACCTCGATCGCTCAACAAAAAATTCCTCACCGTCAATGGCGCCACCCGACAATTTCAGCCGAAATGTTTATCCACAGTTGAAATGCGGCTGTGAATGGGCGGCACCACTTCTTCGTCGATCCAGACATCGACCACCGTGGGCCGGCCCGATTCTATAATATCCCTGGCCAGCTCCGGCGTTATCGGATTTTCAGCATCCAGACGTATCCCCCTGGCACCCAAGCCTTCCGCCACCATGGCATAATCCACCCTTTTAAACCTGGACGGCAACCCGTCCGGAATCTGCGTCTTAAAAAGTTTACGCCCATGATAAACCATGCCCAGCATGGCATTGTTGAAAACGATCCAGATAACCGGAATATTGTAGTTTACGGCTGTTGCCACCTCAAACCCGTTCATGAGAAAAGAACCGTCCCCCACCATGGCCACCACGGGCCGTTCCGGCACAGCCAGTTTGCCGCCCACCGGCGCTGCCACGGCATAGCCCATGGAACCAAATCCGAGTGAGACGAAGAAGGAGTAGGGCCGGTTTATGTTCATGTACCGGATGCCCCAGGCCATGGAAGTGCCGATGTCGGCGAAATAAATGGTATTGTCGGGAAAGGATCTCTGGATGTCTAACACCAGTTTGCCGGGATGGTACAGGTTTTCCCGGGTGGTGAAATCAAGCTCAGGATCACGGGATTTTTCCTTCAGCTCATCCAGACACTCCATGATTGAATTAAAGTGCTTATGGGCGTTCTGTTGAGATCGTTCCTCGACCACCGCCTTGCAAAGCTCCTTGAGATTCATTCGCGCATCTCCAACGAGGCCGACCGAAGTGCAGTAGTTTTTACCGATCTTTTCCGGATTGATATCTATATGGATCAGATGTTTGCTCGGCCGGATTTTCTCGTCCCAGCCGCTTGTCATCATCTCACTGAAACTGGTGCCCACTCCGACAAGCACATCAACCTCACCATTGGTGATATACTCCTTGGCCAGGGGGTTACCAGCAAATCCCAGCACACCCAAGGCGAGGGGATGTGACTCCGGAAAAACCCCCTTGGCCTTGGGCGATGTCGCCACCGGCACTTGCAGAAGCTGAGCCAGTTCCAGCAGCTCATTGGCAGCCCGGGACAACACCACGCCCCATCCGGCAATGATTGCAGCCCTTTTGGCGCCGACAAGATACTTAGACGCCTTTTTGACGCTTTCTTCATCATACAGGCGTACATCCGTTTTCAGAGTACAGAGATTCTGCTGATCGATTTCTTTTTTCATCAGATCGGTGGGCAGATTCAAATGGACTGGACCGTTGGGGCCGGTCATTGCCAGTCGTGTGGCCTTATGCAGCATGTACTGGGCACGTTTTTCGGTGATGAGCATGCCGCTGTATTTGGTGAAATTTCGGAAAATATTGGTAATATTAACCCCTTCCGAACCAGATTCCTGAATGGCTCCTTTACCGAAAACCGAGATGGCAACCTGCCCGGTCAAAGCCAGGACCGAGATGCAGTCGGCATAGGAAGAAGCCAAGCCGGTGATCAGATTGGAGGCTCCGGGTCCGGCGGTGGCGGTGCAGACCCCGAGCCTGCCGGATACCCTTGCGAAACCGTCCGCCATGAAAGCAGCCCCCTCCTCATGCTTGCAAATGATCGGCAACACCCCTTGCTTGTTGTGAAAAATAGCGGTACTGAGATCCTCAATGGCTCCGCCCGGCACGCCGAAAATGTATTTCACTCCCATTTGCCCCAGCAGGTCAATCATCAAGTCAGCAGTGTTCATAATCCTCTCCTGATTGTGCTTCTGTCGAATTTAGGCCTCTTGACCAAAATACCGCGCCTCCCCGTGCGCTCCTCTCAACATAATATCTATTCCATCAGGCTGTGATGGTGTAGGATATCGGCAAAATGCAATTTTTCATTTTCACCAAGCTTATTCATCAGTAAGAAGGACAAAAAAAGAAATGCGTTTCATTTTCATGGCAACGATCTATCTGCGTGTTCTCGCCTCCATCCGGCGAGTCTATGGTTTGGGCCGGGTTTTTTTCACCTGGCTGCTGGTTGAGCCTTTCATGAAATTACTTACCGCGGCAACCATGGTCCTTGACCATCTCTTTTTCCCGGGCTTCCGCAACGTTGAGGTGAAAAGACCGATCTTTATCATCGGTCACCCCCGCAGCGGCACCACCTTTCTCCATCATCTACTGAGCAGCCATGACGATGCGGCCGCCTTCCAGACCTGGCACCTCTTCTTTCCCGCCCTCACGGCCCGCGCCCTCTTCCGGCCATTGGTGAATTTAATGATCAAAAAAGGAAAAACCGAGGTCATGCCCGAATGGACGGGTCACAAAATGGAACTCAACAAGACGGAAGAAGAAGAGATGCTTTTTCTCCATAATTATGACACCAACTTCATCAGCATCGGCATGCTCTCCTTTGACGAGCAAAAATATCCGGAGTTACAGTATCATGATCGCCAACCAAAGGAAGTGCGGCTGGATTCCATGCGTTTCCTGAACAGCTGTTTCAAGCGCCATATTTTTTTTACCGGCAAAAAGCAGATCATAGCCCAGACCCATTTCTCCACCTTTCGCCTGCAAACCATGCTTGAGTATTATCCGGATGCCAGGTTCATCTTCATCATGCGCAACCCGCATCAAGTGGTGCCCTCCTTTCTCTCGCTGCTGCACAACAGCATCAAATTCCGCTGGGGCATTGAGACAATCAGGCCGGAGCTTCTGCAGCGCTATAATGAACACCGCTTTCAGGGCATTGCTGATCTCTACCGTTACTTTTACGAGCTGGACATACATGGTCAGCTGCCCCGGGAACGGGTGCTGGTGCTGCCCTACGAGGAGCTGCGGTATAATCTGACGGCTACCTTTGACCGGATTATCGCCTTTACCGGCATCCGATCGGATCCGGCCCTGCACCAGGCCGTGGCTGAACGGGCCGACCGGCAGGAGCGCTACCAGCGCAGGCACGCGGTCAGGGATCCCGCCGAGTTCGGAGTGAGTCGGGAGCGGATCTCCCGGGAATTTGCCTTTGTCTTTGATCATTATGGTCTGGAGGACAAATGGGAGTGATGAAATCATTTTTCATCCGGAACCGATCGCGGTGGCTGCCCCTGATAGTCGATATCCCCGCATCGGAGGGGGAAAAACGATTCCGGCACCTGATCTGCGGCCTCGGCGTAGCAGGCAAGGACGCCGGAATACACCCAGCAGCTCAGCAGGGAGTAAATTGTTGCCGTAGAGAAGCCCTGATCACAAAGAAATGCACAGGCATAGCCAATGAGGTTGATTCTTTCTCCGCAATCGACATGAAGAACATGATCAATTTCATATGCAACAGTCAGATGTTCGCCGTATGCGAAACCAAGTTGGCTGGCCACTTGTTCCATTGCCGGGATGCGTTCATCTCCATTGATAATTGGGCGGGCATAGCCAGCGATAATTGGCGTGTCGTCATCTCTTCGCTTCGGATGCCGAGCAATAATGTCTTTTGTGGAAATTCCTGATTTTTTTTGGTGGAGAGCGTGAGTGATAAAATCCACGCCTGATGTGATGGTGCCTGGGCCATACATTCTTGAGTCAGAAGCGAGTATTCCTCCGCAAACAGCTGCAACGGGAGATGTCCGAAGTGTTCCTCCAAGGCTGCCAATTTGATTGCACCAGATACGGGCATCAGGGTAGCTGAGACAGATGAACAACGCCTCCAGCCAGTCCGCCAGCCGGCGCTCCGGAAGTTTACCTGTTGCATTGAGAATCAGGACCTGAAAATAAGAAGTCTGCCCAACCAAATCTTTCATCATGTCATAGCCGTGGCAGTAAACTGCCTCGCCAAAGACTATTCCGCCTTTGCGCGTGAATATTCTGCCTCTGCGATGATCCCAGTAGGGCGTGCTATTTTTTTGCTTGCCCGGCAATGACATAATGTTCCTCGGCGAGGAATGGCATGAATGTGAGAGGTTTGTCAGCCAGCTCAAGCCCGTGGGCAAGAATACCCGGTGCATTCATCAGTTGAAACAGTCCGGCCCCGGCCCAAGGGGTAAAGCCGAGATCGCACAAGGTGGCGGCCGCTATGCCTGTGCTGAGCCAGCCCATTGCCTGTGGACGAAGTAATGCCGCAAAATCCTTGCCCCACCTGAGGTTTTTGCCGCAGCCGGGCATTTCGCACAGGATATCGGCAAGCTGCGCGGGCAACGGATCAATGCCGCCGAAACGGCTGCCAAAGCCGGGAGCGGGATGAAAATCCCCTTCCAAAGGTCGTTGCGGGAGGAGACAAGCGGCAGCGGTTTCCTCCGGATGCAGCGAAAGGTTGTCAGCCAGAAAGCGCATGGCGGCCAGCACCTCGCCGCCCCCCAGATATGACCCGCTCAAAACGGAAAGGCCGATTGGCAACAGATGTTGGGTGTTCGTTCGACTTACCGCGGCGTTCATGGCCGCGCGGGTGGCCGGATGACGGGGCCCGGGGTTGATCATGGCAATGAAGATGGTTTCCAGCAGCCGGGCCTCTTGCCGGGAGGGCAGTTCGCCCTTGAAGAGAAGAAACAGCACCTCGACAAAGCTTAGTTTTTCGGCAAGCTCCAGGATGTCGTAGCCATGACAGCGGCACCGAGCGGCCAGATAGGGATTTTCGGCGTCGGGGATTTCCTGCCAGAGCTTGGTTACGGTGCGGTCGTTGAACGTCATATTCCGCTTCCCGACCTTACTGGTTTGTTTGTGCATGTGTGTCGAACCCGTTAAAATCGATAGCGGATTTCCGCGTAAATCGAGCGACCGGCGATGGGGTAATCGTCGGGGATGAAGGCCCCTTCCGGTGCGGCCGCGGCATAAGGGCTGGGGATACGGCCATCCTCGTCAAAGAGGTTGCGCAGGGAAAGCGCCACCTCCGAGTGGCGGGCGATGTTGACCCGCCGCAGGGTGAGATTGACCAGATCGTAGTTGTTAATGTCGCCGCGCGGGTCGCCCTGGGCGCGGTGGCGGTCGCCGATCCAGATGTACTGGCCGTCCAGGGACCAGTCCGGCAGAAACTCCCAGTTGGGATTGAGGTAAAACCGCCACTCCGGCGCATCGGGCACCACATGGTCGAGTCTGGTGTTCTCCGAGCGCTGGTAGGCGGCAGTGCCGCGCAGCCGCAGATCGGGATGGAGCAGCCAGTCCATTTCCAGTTCAAAACCATCGCCCTCCTGCTCGCCGTAGTTGGTGTACTGCTGGGGCAGGGCGCCGGTGGCCTCGATGAGCTTGTCCGCCTTGTAGGTGAAGAGGCTGAGGATGAGGCGGAGATCCCGGAGCGGCTGGTAGTCGAAGGCAAGCTCCAGGGTCTCGATCTCCTCTGCCTCGACATCCTCGCTGCCGATGGCGGCGGGATTGTTCCTGGTGTACTGCTCGCCAAAGGAGGGGGCACGGAAGGCCTGGCCATACATGAGTTTGGTGGTGAGATCGTAACGCGTCTCCCAGACCAAGGCGGCCCTGGGGTTGGTGGTGGAGCCGAAATCGCTGTAGTCGTCGTGCCGGACGCCGGCGGTCAGTTCCCAGGCCGGGGCCAGTTGCCACTCATCCTGGACCAGGGCAAAGAGAAGCTGGCGGTTGGCTGACGGCATGAAGAGGTGGGCCGGGTCGGTGACATGGACCAAGGCGCCGAACTGATCGACTCCGGCCGGCGGGCCGAAATTCTTGTACTGGTCCGGTTCGTAATCATAGTTCTTCCAGCCGGCCCCGAAGCGCACCTGATGCCGATCAAACCCCTTGAAGAGACCAGTCATCTCCAGTCCGCCGTCCTGCGACTCATGGATCGGGTTGCCGAGCATGTTGAGAAAGTCAGGGGGGAAATACTGGATAAAGGAATCCGATTTCATGTACGAATAGTAGGTGCGAGCGGTGAGGTCCCAGTCCTCGTGCAGATGGTCGTTGTGATAGGTGAGGTCGACGAGGAGGGAGCGGGCGTCGTTCTCGGTTCCGTAGGTGACGGCCTGGGCACCGCCCGGCCCCATGGCCGACTCCTGCAGGGTGCCGTAGAGGTGGAGATTCCAGTCTTCCTTGCGCAGGTTGAGGTGGCTGTCCAGCAGATCATGGCCGGTGTCGAGCGGGCCGGGTGCGTTGGACAGAGCCGCCGCGCCGACGGCGTGGAGGTAATCGCGTTCGATGATCCGCTCGTCATCCCCTTGAGTCTTCTGCCACTCCAGGCCGAAGGCCACGTCCCAGCCCCGGTACTGACCGCCGTGCTGCAACCAGACATCCTTGCTATCAAAGGAGCCGTAGCGGACGCCGGTCTCGGTGCCGTTTATCTCGAAGTTGTCCTTGGTGATGACATTGACTGTGCCGGCAAAGGCATCGGCACCGTGCAGGGCCGAGCCCGGCCCCCGCACCACCTCGACCCGGGAGATCATCGCCACCGGCATCTTGTAGTCGAAATAGCGGCTGCCCTGATAGTTGAAGGTAAAGGGCACGCCGTTGACCAGCAGCAGGACATGGGGATTGAGGCTGGTATGCACGCCGCGGATCGACCAGATGGAGGAAAACCAGAGGCCGGATTGCTCGACATGCAGGCCGGGTACCGCCACCAGCACCTCGTCCAAGGTGGTGGCCCCCATCTTCCGGATGTCCTCGGCGGTGATGACCGAGGCCACCGACGGCGCCTTGTGTACCGGTTTCAACGAGCCGGTGGCGGTAAGCAGCAGCCGGTCCGCCCGGTAAACGTCTTCCTCCTGGGGACCCCGGCCGAACATTTCGGAAAAGGCCTGCTCCTCCTGCTCTCCCGCCGCCGGTTCAACTGTTTCAGCGGCCGGGGACGAGGCGCTGACGATAATGAACAAGAAGGCCGCTGCCGCGGCAAGCCGTTTTTTCCCCATGCTCTTCTCCCGCTCCCGTTACGTTTCGGATCATGCCGCCAAACCAAAACAAAACCAATCGGTTAGGATTCGGATCTATTCAATTCAGCTTAGATGAAGCAGAACACAAAAATCAAGCAAACAATGGAAAATGTCAGAAAAACCTTCCATGGCGGCAAATGAAATACAAAATTGAACCACTCCTCATTTTTTATACGATTTCATGACACGAGGAAGACGTTGAAGTCGAGGAGAAAATCCTGCAGGAGGGAGACCGGAAAAGAGGCGCAACAAACGAGCCGTTGTCAACGGATAACCATGGTGGCCATATCAAGGGTTTGCGGGTTGGTTGCAAGACCGATTCTTTCGGCTGTTTTCAGGTTGAAGAATATTTGCGTGGCCAGCGGATCCATCACCCCGATATCACTTGGTTTCTGGCCGTTTTCCACAATGTTGCGGGCCATTGACGCCGCCTGTGTCCCTATCTGGTTGGTATCCGGATTAACGGACAACGCCACGCCCATCCGGGCGATATTCTGCGTCTGTCCGACGCACAGAAGTCTTTCCTTCAGGCACCGTTCTTCAAGCCAGTCAACATTTTCCAGGGTGTAAATCACCGGATCGTTCAGCACCCAGAAGGCATCCACCTGACCGGCAATTTTTTTGAAAGCGCGCTGGAAGTTATTGGAGCGACTGATCGACTCAACAATCAATTCAATCCCCAGCAGGGCGGCCGCTTGTTTTGCCTGCTCCAGGATCTGAAGGGAATGGGGGCTGGTGACAACACCGATCCGCCGCACCTTCGGAGAAAACATGGTCATATTGACAAACTGAGTGCCGGGGGCGGATTCCGCGCCGATACCGGCAATATTGGCAGCACCCTCCAAAAGTTTGTAGCGCTGCCAGTTCAGCACCATGGCAAAAATCACCGGGATATCCTGCCGATCCCTGGTCCAGAGCTTGGCGACATAGGCAGCCTTGGCGCCAAGAGCAAAGATAATGTCAGGTTCACATGCCAGCAACTTGTCCTTCAATCCGGGGTCGGCCTTGATGTCCCCGTGGAGATTGAAAAGCTGCACCGGAAAATTGCTGTTTTCCCTGAAGGCGTCAGCCGCCTGCCGGTAGGCACTTTCGCCGTCGGACAGCAGGATGGCGGCCACGGACGAGGTTCGTTCCGCGGCACAGGCTTCCATTGCCGCCATCGCCATGGCGACAAGCAGCAACAGGGCACTCAATATGCTAATTAATCGTCTGCCAGGCATCGATATGCAACATCTCCATAATCTTCGCGGTTCCGCCGTCAATTTTCCCCTTTAAAAAGAGGCTCTTTAATTTTTCCACTTCATCCTTGCCGGCAATCTCCTTATTATAACAAAGCAACGGCAGGGGAATGGGATCTGATATCGCCAGCTGTTTCACTGTCTGCAGAATCCTGGGGTTGATGGCGCCGAAATGGTCAAGATTGTCCTCGGATACCAGGGCCGCCTTTACCTGACGCAGGGCCAGGGCGAAAAGGGCGTCTGAATCCTTGGCGGTGGTGACGAAATTAAGCTTTTTGGAGTCCAGCCCGTGCTTTTGAAAAATAACCTTGTCGAGGTCTTCCAAGCCGGCGGCGCCCATGGGGGTCATGGCAATGGTTTCCTGTGCAAGATCCTGAATGGAGAGGGAGGAATCCTGGGCGACAAGCAGGATTTTGCGGTAGGTCGTATTCCCATTCCGCACCGGCGCCAAGAAAGCCTCGAACCTTTTCTCGTTCCCGTCCTGCTTGAGATACCATTCAGGTAACAGGAGAAAATCAGGCGCCTCTTCGCGCACCTTCCGGTCAAAATCACTGAGCTTGGTAAACGGCTGAAAAACAAGGGGAATATTACCGAAGGCCAGCAGATTATCCATGGCCTCCTTTAAGCGGGACATGTTGCTCTGCGGGGAATCGGGATTAAAATAATAAAAGCAGGCGGTTGATGCGGAAAAAAGCCACAGCGGAAAGAAAAAGAAACTGATCGGCACAAACAGCGAGGATATTATTTTTCGAGCGTGTTTAATGGGGATCATTTATACACAAATTTGAGGTCGAATATCCTTGAGTATTGATTTTGCACCGATACTAACATGATAGACAGTCACTTGTAAACGCAAGGATGATGATGAATCACGCGAAGATTTTCATCGTTGCGCGACAACCCGTCACGGCTGGTCCTGTTCCTTTTCTCCGCTCAATGTCCCGGCGTTTTTCCAGTAAACAAGGCTTTTGACGCATTTGTCATAGTTGACGGTGTAAATTTCGCCTAAAGTGAGAAAGCCGGTGACAATAAGCGGCCCGTAGATTATCCCCATGATGCCGAACAACTGCAGTCCGCCGATAATGGCCAGGAAAACGAGCAGGGTATGCATTTTCACCTTGTCGCCCACCATTTTCGGTTTGAGCAGGTACTCCACGGAAAAGGAAAGAAACATATAAAAGAGGCCCATGGCGATGCCCTGGCCGATTTTGCCCTGCAACAGCAGAAAGACCGCGGTCGGCCCCAGCACCAGTCCGATGCCGACAATGGGCAGGAAAGCAAGTATCCCCATCACCACTCCCCAGATAACCGGCGAGGAAAATCCCCAGAAAGCGAAGACCATGCCACCGATCACCCCTTGAATGACGCCGCAAATACCGTTGCCGATCAGAATGGCCCGGCTGATCGCCTCGAACTTGCTGATCAGCTTTCTCTCATGATCATCCGGCAGGGGGGAAAGACGCATCAGATAGGCAAGCAGGCGGCTCCGGTCGATGAGCAGAAAGAAAATGATGAGAATCATCATAAAAAATTGAAAAACAAAATGAAGAATGTTTGCCGCCCATGAACTGGCCTGATTGTAGACAAAAAGGGCGATCATGCCGCCGAACTTGGACAACTCAACACCCAGTTGGGCGAATTGCAAATGAATGCCGTATCCCTCCATCAGCACTTTTAACCGGCCGAGCAGGGCATTGCTTTCGACAAACTCCTTGAACTTTTCCGCCAGATTCGTTCCCTTTGTCATCTGAAAAAGATCATAGGCCTCCGAGGAGAGCGCCCCGACAAAAAAAATAACCGGCACAAAAATAAGCAGGACAATCAGGCCGCAGGTGACGAGCGAGGAAAGGTTGGCGGACAGCTTTTTGTTCAGGAAGACATAAACCGGCTCAAAAATAGACGCCAGCAGATAAGACAGAATGATTATTGACAAAAACGGCCATAACAACCAGCCCATCAGCAATGTGGCGAGCAGCAGCAGGGTGAGGAAATAAAACAATACCATGGGGCTGGGGGGCTGCTTCGGCATAAAAATCCTGTAATACAAGATGAAATAAGTTGTTTCAAAGGCGGCGAGAATCCGCTATAGTTCGCTTCTGCGTTTCGAGTCAAAAACGGCCGGGAAATGTAATTATCCTTAATTATTTAATTATAACCCACATTTCCTGTAGAACAATTTTTTTTTGTGCCAAGCCGGTCGCGGCATTACCGTGCCTCATTCCCATGGGTTTGTTATTGCTGTTCCGCTTGAGGAGTTTTTTATGGATTTATCTATCGAAAAGGCGCAGGGAAACGCCCTGAAAGCAAAACCTGCCGGAAATGCGCTGGGGTTCGGCGCCCATTTCACCGACCACATGTTTCTCATGGAGTATGACAAGGATCAGGGCTGGCATGATGCCAGGATAACTCCGTATCGCAATTTTTCCTTTGACCCGGCAGCCATGGTTCTCCATTACGGACAGGCGATCTTTGAAGGGTTGAAGGCGTACCGGGGCAGCGACAACCGCATCTTTCTCTTCCGGCCCAAAGACAATCTGGGCCGCATGAATCATTCCGCCACCCGCATGTGCATGCCGAATATCGACGTCGATGCGGTCTTTGAAGGGTTGAAGGCGCTGCTGCGCACCGATCAGGACTGGGTACCGGATGCCCAGGGCGCTTCGCTTTACATCCGGCCCACCATGATAGCAACCGAAGCGGCTCTCGGAGTCCGGCCGGCCGGCAAATATCTCTTCTTTATCATCATGAGTCCGGTCGGCGCTTACTACAAAGAGGGCTTCAACCCGGTCAAAATCTTTGTCACCGATAAATATGTCCGCGCCGTTCCCGGCGGCGTCGGCGAGGCGAAAACCGCCGGCAACTACGCGGCCAGCATCATGGCGGCGGTAGAGGCGCAACAGCAGGGTTTCACCCAGGTGCTCTGGCTTGATGCCATCCATCGCAAATACGTCGAAGAAGTCGGCACCATGAACATCTTTTTTGTCATCGGCGATGAAGTCATCACGCCCCCGCTTTCCGGCAGTATTCTCCCCGGTATCACCCGGGATTCGGTGCTGCGCCTGCTGAGAGACTGGAAATGCAATGTCGTTGAACGGCAAATCAGTATCGACGAGATTTTTGCCGCAAGCGAAAAGGGCATGCTGCATGAAGTTTTCGGCTCCGGCACCGCCGCCGTCATCTCGCCGGTGGGATCGCTCTTTTACAAGGGCAAAACCTGCTTTGTCAATCACGGCAAAACAGGCACCCTTTCGCAAAGATTGTTCAATGAAATTCAGGATATCCAATACGGCCGCAAATCCGACCCCTATGGCTGGGTGGCCCCCCTGTAATTTTTTTTTGACCCCTCTCTTGATTTTTGAAATACCCATCCCTATTGTTTCGCCAACAAGGAATGCGGACCTTGCATAAAGGTCCAATTTCCTTGTTCTTTATCGTGGACAAGAAAATTTCCCCGATGGATCGGGTCCACTACTTCGAGAAGGCCGGCGGCACCCGCCCGGCTTATCAAAAAATATCAAATCAAAATCCATTCATTACGGAGGTTGCAGATGAAAATTCGTCCCTTGAACGATCGTATTCTGGTCAAAAGACTTGAGAGCGAAGCAAAAACCGCAGGCGGCATCATCATTCCCGACAGCGCCAAGGAAAAACCGGCTGAAGGCGAAGTAATGGCCGTAGGTTCCGGCAAAATGAACGACAAAGGCGAACGAGTGGCCCTGGAAGTTAAAAAAGGCGACCGCGTTCTCTTCAGCAAATACGGCGGCACCGACGTCAAAGTTGACGGCGTTGATTACCTGATCATGCGCGAAGACGATATCCTCGGCATTATTGAAGGATAATTATTCGTTGGCGGAAACAATTTTTTAAAACAAAAATAAAAACGCCTGCCGGTACACCCGCAATAACTCTCCGCAGGCGCATCTTAAGGAGAAGACAAGATGGCAAAAGAAATTAAATACGGCAGCAAAGCCAGAGAGCAGATCTTAAACGGCGTCAACACGCTGGCCAATGCAGTCAAAGTAACCCTGGGCCCCAAAGGCCGCAACGTCCTGCTGGAAAAATCATTCGGCGCCCCCACCATCACCAAGGACGGCGTCAGCGTGGCCAAGGAAATCGAACTGAAAAACAAATTCGAGAACATGGGCGCCCAGATGGTCAAGGAAGTTGCTTCCAAGACCAGTGATGTCGCCGGTGACGGAACCACCACGGCAACACTTCTGGCCCAGTCCATTTACACCGAGGGCTCAAAACTGGTGGCCGCGGGTCACAATCCGATGGAAATCAAACGCGGCATCGACAAAGCGGTTGATGTCGTTGTTGCGGAATTGGCCAAGATCGCCAAGCCCACCAAGGAACAGAAGGAAATCGCCCAGGTCGGCACCATTTCCGCCAATAACGACTCCACCATCGGCAACATTATTGCCGAGGCCATGGATAAAGTCGGCAAGGAAGGCGTTATCACCGTTGAAGAGGCAAAATCCATGGAGACCTCGCTTGACGTGGTTGAGGGCATGCAGTTTGACCGCGGCTACCTCTCTCCCTACTTTGTCACCGACCCGGAAAAAATGGAAGTCAACCTGGAAAATCCCGTCATTCTGATCAACGAGAAAAAGATCAGCAACATGAAAGATCTGCTGCCGATCCTGGAGCAGGTTGCCAAAATGGGCAAACCGCTGCTCATTCTCGCCGAAGACGTGGACGGTGAAGCGCTGGCCACCCTGGTCGTCAACAAGCTGCGCGGCACCCTGAATGTTGCCGCTGTCAAAGCCCCGGGTTTCGGCGACAGAAGAAAGGCGATGCTCGAAGATATCGCCATCCTCACCGGCGGCCAGGTGATTACCGAAGATCTCGGCATCAAGCTGGAAAACGTTACCCTGGATGACCTCGGCAATGCAAAACGTATCGTCATCGACAAGGACAACACCACCATCATTGACGGCGCCGGCGACAAAGATAAACTTGCCGCACGCGTCAAACAGATCCGTGCCCAGGCCGAAGAGTCAAGCTCCGATTATGACCGTGAAAAACTGCAGGAGCGGCTGGCCAAACTGATCGGCGGCGTTGCCGTTATTAATGTCGGTGCTGCCACCGAGATCGAGATGAAAGAGAAAAAGGCCCGTGTCGAGGATGCTCTGAACGCGACAAGGGCGGCGGTTGAGGAAGGCATTGTTCCCGGCGGCGGCGTGGCCTATATCCGTTGCATCAAGGCGCTGGACAAAATGGAGCTCGCCGGCGAGCAGGCCCTGGGCATCAACATCATCAAACGCGCCCTGGAAGAACCGGTACGGCAGATTGCCGCCAACGCGGGCTGCGAAGGATCCGTGGTGGTTGAGCATGTCAAGAATCAGCACGGCCCCAACGGCTTCAATGCAGACACCGAAAAATATGAAGACCTCATTGCCGCGGGCGTTATCGACCCGGCCAAGGTAACCCGTTTCGCCCTGCAGAACGCAGCCAGCGTTTCCGGGCTGCTGCTGACCACCGAGTGCATGATTGCCGATATGCCGGAAGAAAAAGGTGACATGGGCGGCATGCCTCCGGGAGGAATGGGCGGCATGGGTGGAATGGGTGGAATGGGCGGCATGATGTAAAAAATGCTGTTTTTTATTGACAATGCCAAGAAAATTTACCATATACTTTTTTCTTTGCGTTGTCAGAAAAGGGAACGATTTCCATTCCCGAATCGCACACAAACCATGGCGATGTAGCTCAGCCGGTTAGAGCATACGGCTCATATCCGTAGTGTCCGGGGTTCAAGTCCCTGCATCGCCACCAAAAACAAATCCGGAGTGTTCCGGTAAGATATAAAACCCCGAGTCCTGATAAGGATTTCGGGGTTTTTCTTTTCCTGTGTGTTCCAGTAAAAACTATTGACATCCCGTCACTCATGACGGTATTTTTGACGGTATAAACAGATTTTGCAAGTTAGATACCGTCAAAACAGTGTTTTCCCCATCAAATTAAGTGGTTGTTCTCTTTGAAAGCCTACGCAAAAGAGATACCGCCACCCGTTGAATGGAGATACCGTCATGCCGCTCACAGATACCGCCATTCGCAACGCCAAGCCCCAAAGTAAGCAGTACAAGCTGACTGATGAGAAGGGAATGTATCTTCTGGTCAACAAGGCCGGGAAATATTTTCGCCTTGATTACCGTTATGCGGGTAAGCGCAAGACCCTTGCCCTTGGTGTTTACCCAGACGTAAAACTTGTTGAGGCAAGAGAAAAGCGTGATCACGCCAGAAAGATGATTGCCAATGGCGTTGATCCTGGGCAGACCCGCAAGGTTCAAAAATCCATACAGATCGAACAGTCTGAAAACAGCTTTGAAGCAGTGGCCAGAGAATGGCATGGGAAATATTCCTCAAACTGGGCGGATAGTCATGCCATGAAAATAATTCGCAGGTTTGAACTGTATATTTTTCCCTGGCTTGGCTCCCGCCCAATATCTGAAATTGCACCGCCGGAGCTTCTTGCGGTCCTTCGCAGAATTGAAAGTCAGGGCATTTTGGAAACATCGCATCGGGCGCAACAGAACTGCGGCCAAGTTTTCCGGTATGCCATAGCAACGGGCAGGGCGGAGCGTGATCCTTCCGCAGACCTGCGAGGCGCATTAACCCCGGCAAAGCATGCACGGATGGCGACCATAACCGATCCAAAAAAAATCGGCGAATTGCTGCGGGCCATTGATAGCTATGAAGGAACACCGGTGGCCAAATGTGCTTTAAAATTGGCCCCATTGGTTTTCGTCCGCCCTGGAGAGCTTCGGCATGCTGAGTGGGCAGAAATTGATCTTGATACGGCCGAGTGGCGTATCCCGGCAGAAAAAATGAAGATGAAAGACCCGCATATCGTCCCTTTATCCTCCCAGGCAGTAGAGGTTTTGACTGAGATTTTGCCGATTACCGGCAAGGGCCGGTATGTCTTTCCAAGCGTCAGAACAAATGCCCGGCCCATGAGTGAGAATACCGTTTTAGCCGCCTTGCGACGCATGGGTTTTACCAAGGAAGAGATGTCCGGTCACGGTTTCAGGGCCATGGCGTCAACCGTCCTGCATGAACAGGGCTGGCCGTCGGATGTTATCGAACGCCAGCTTGCCCATGCAGAACGGAACAGCATCAAAGCCGCCTACAATCATGCTCAACACCTGCCGGAACGTAGGAAGATGATGCAGGCATGGGCCGACTACCTGGAAAAATTAAAAGGTGACCCGGCATGAGCAACAAACAAAGATCCATCAAAAGCAAACTCTTCAAGTTGAGAGAATGGTTGACTGTTTCGGAAGCGGCACGACATTTGTCCAGCGTGTTCTGCGAGGACGTCACCGAGGCGGACGTATTAAGATTGGCTTTGGATGGTCACTTAAAGCTATCTGTAAACTTCGTGAATCCTACCTATGGCAAGTGTGGAAAGCTCATCTCATCTGAAGACAAGGAAAATCTTCCTGCTCACTTTCTTTCACTTTTTGATGGTTTTTCTGAGGAGAAGAAAGATGAGCTGATTGCGGGCTTTATCAAAATGGGTCACTTTGAAAATCAGTTCCTTGACCTTGACGACAAAGTGACAGCAATTGAGGGTGTATGGGATTTGCCCATGGTTTGTGGCCAGCGGTATTGCATTGAAAATGAGTATCAAATGTTGACTGGTGGTCCAGAGGTAGCGCCTCCAATTATTGGTGCTACTTTTGTTGTAAGGGAAGGGGGGCAAGTATGCCGACTTCATGAAAGATTTGACGAACCCATAGAGTATGAAACTGCTCAAGGGGAAAAAAAGAAGGTAGACTTTAAAAATGAAGCTGATCGTTATTATCCCGCTGACGCTACTGGTCTGCCCAGTGATGACAGTGTGCTTGTCGTACGCACCCAGGCATTAATTGATCTGCAAGAGAGGTTGTCACCGGCAGATTCTGACAGAAACACTCCCTTGGATAGTCGGGCCGAAACAACATATCTCAATATCATCGGGGCCATGCTGGAAACCTTTGTCCATAAAGATCATGGCGATGTCAATTTCCCGAGCGAGACAAAGTTGAGGGAGTTTTTAAGCGAGAGATATGCCGGTTTCAAGGGCCTTACGGAAAGAACCCTTGCCGAAAAGTTTGCTGCCGCCAAAAAAACAATCAGGGAGGAATTTGACTGATTTGGCACCGGAGCAAGTTCAATGATTGGAGAAATGCACAATGGCTAACCCTTGGGAATCAGACAGTTGCGAAGAAGTCCGGGCCTATTATTCCGCCTATTATATCCCCCAGGCTGCCGCCTTATGGTGCGGCGTCCCCGCTGAAATGCTGAACCATATTTTGAGCCAGGCGACCGAAACAACCAGAAACGTCTATGCCCATCCAAAAATCTCTTGCCTTGAGCCAAGGTGCCGGGCGATTCATGACGCCATCGACAACAACAAGCTTTCCTGCGGCAGAGAGGGCAAGGGGCGCAATCTGGAATCCGAGGATCATGTCGCGCCTGAGCGGCGGACGGTCTCCCGCCAAGACCTCAAAGAGTGGATCGCCAAGGAGTTCCCTTCTGACAAACCAGAATTTCTTTTCGATGAGATTGAACGTAAAACACACACTGCCATCAATGCCGAATCTTTCAGGGTCTTGCAAGCCGATAGGGATGCCCTTAACCGGCAATTGCAATCTGCCAAGGAATCCATCCAGAAGATGGAAATGGAGAAATATGAAGCTGCCGCCAAAGTGAAACAGTATGAAGAGCGGCTCAAGCACCTGGGGGATGAAATCAACCCCCGTACTGAAAGAACCTATCTCAATATTATTGGCGCACTCCTCGAAGTGACCACCGGCACCTTTAAGGGTGAAAATTTTTCAAGCGAGACCCAGCTTCGTGACTTCATAGCCGAGAAGTTCGATGATCTCCGTGGGGTCAGCGTCAGAAATACGGCTGACATATTCGCTGCCGCAAAAAGGGCGCTCAACGATGACATAGACTGAAAACGCCCTGCCTTTCCCGCCTCTACTTCCTGCCTCTCCCCCTCAGCAGTTCCCCCCCCATCATTGCAATTGCAACGCTGACCGTTGCAACACGCGATGACCGCTTTTTCTCCAGTCATTATAACTACCGCCATAGGCTAACAACATCCATTTTCAATTCATGAGGTATTGCTATGGCGAACACAAACCAAGAGAAACTTTCCATCCTCCGGCGCAAGCAGGTTGAGAAACGCACCGGCTTGTCCCGGTCAACCATTTATCTCCGTATCCAGGAAGGCACTTTCCCGAGACCGATCAACCTGGGAGCGCGTGCTGTTGGCTGGCTGGAAAATGAGATTGAAGCATGGCTGGCTGACAGGCTGGAAGTCCGCAACAACAGCTAATCCCTTTTGCTGGCCGACCATGACGAAAAATATCTGGTTTGACAAAGACCTGCTGCGTTCTACAGCGTTCCGATCCCTGAAAAAGTGGTCGCTTATCGTGTATCTGGATTTTCTCCGTAAGCGGCAGATGGAACCGGTGAAGCGGGGTAAAAGGTCGGATGACTGGCTCATCAAAAACAATGGTGAAATCGTCTATCCATATTCCGAGGCGGAGCGTAAAGGGGTAGGCCGCCGGGAGTTCCGGAACGCCATTGACGAGTTGATGGAGAAAGGATTTCTCGACATCGCCCATCAAGGTTCCGGTGGCCGTTCCGGGGACATGACCAAATATTTCATTGATGACCGCTGGAAAGATTACGGCACCCCTGCATTTCGTCCGGCCAGAAAACCCCGCATAAAAGACACCCGGAAAGCAAGGGGCTGGACAGCTTTTCACGCCAAGAAGAAAAAAACTTCGGTAACAAAATTGATACCTAAAAAGGCTGTTTCGAGTGTCAGTTCTGCTACTCCAGACGGAGAATCCCCAATACTTTCGAGTAACGGAATTGATACCCCAAAACCAAATAGCAAAAAGGTAACAACCGGTAATGTTTGAGAAAATGAGACAAAAGCACTGCAACCCCTTTGGAGTAACATATTTGTCACTATTCTATAGATACCACTGCACTGCAACCTTACCGCAAACAAGAGAGGCGGTCTGAACAATGGCAAAGCGTCATCCAAATCCACGCTTGGTTAAAACTCACCGCAGCTACACAGTGGAAGAGGTGGCCGGTTTGTACGGCATCCATAAAAACACGGTGCGGAACTGGGTCAAGAACGGACTCGCACCCATCGACAGCAAGCGGCCCACCCTCATTCAAGGCAGTGTCCTGGCGGAGTACCTGCAAGACCGGCGGACAAAAAACAAGCAGAAATGCAAGCCGGGAGAACTCTTCTGTGTCCGGTGCCATGTCCCGAGGCCAGCGGCGGAAGATATGGCGGAATATTCACCAGTCAACGAAAAGACCGGCAACCTGATTGCCATTTGTCCGGTCTGTGACACCCTCATGAACCGGAGGGTCAGTTTGGCCAAAATCGGGCAAATCAGAGGCAATATGGACATCACGTTCCCGGAAGAGCTGCAACACATAGTTGATATTACAAAGCCCTCCGTAAACTGTGATTTGAGATAGGGAGTAAAGAACATGACAAAACACAACCCGGCCAATGAGAGAATCAAGCGCAAATATTTTGCCTTTCTGAAAGAAGCCAAGCAGCACAGCGAGCCGACCATTGACGCAGTGGCCAAGGCACTGAACCGGTTCGAGGTTTATTCCAAGTTCCGGGACTTCAAGTATTTCCATGTGGATCAGGCCATTGCCTTTAAAAAGCATCTTGCCGCGCAAAAGGGGCAGCGTTCCGGCGAGAAACTGAGCAAGGCAACTCTGCTTGCCACCTTGAATCAACTGAAGAAATTCTTCAAATGGCTATCCAGAGAACCGGGTTATAAATCCCGTATTCAGTATTCCGATGCCGAGTATTTCAACCTTTCCGACAAAGACACCCGGATCGCCACCGCCAAGCGGCACCAGAAAGCGCCGACCATGAAGCAGATTAAGCATGTTATCAGCACCATGCCCGCCGATACCGAGATTGAAAGACGCAACCGCGCCCTGATCGCATTCACCTTGCTGACCGGGGCACGGGACAGCGCCATTGCCTCAATGAAATTGAAGCACATTGACCTTATTGCCGGGTGTGTCAATCAGGATGCCCGCGAGGTGCAGACGAAATTCAGCAAGACCTTCACCACCTATTTCTTCCCGGTGGGTGAAGAAATTCATGCTATTGTGGCGGAGTGGGTGCGCTATCTCCGGGATGAAAAACTGTGGGGCAATGATGATCCGCTCTTCCCGGCAACCCTCATGAAGGTTGGCGCGTCTTGCCATTTTGAAACCGCCGGGCTGGATCGAAAACACTGGAGCAACGCCTCCCCCATTCGCATCATATTCAAAAATGCCTTCATTGCCGCCGGGCTGCCGTATTTTAACCCGCACAGCTTTAGAAATACCCTCGTCAAACTCGGGCAGGAAATCTGCAAAAGCCCGGAAGAGTTCAAGGCATGGAGCCAGAACCTGGGCCATGAGAAGGTTCTGACAACCTTTCTGAGTTATGGTGAGGTTGCTTGCCAACGTCAGGGGGAAATCATTCAAAATCTGGCAAAGCCGCAAGAAAATATGTCTACGGGCGCCGATGAAATAGTCGAAGCGCTTTTTAAACGATTAAACCAAGCAAATATGGTCGACAAATAAAGGGAGGAGACTTCTATACTGAGGAATCAGTACCGTTGATTTCAAGTAACGACTCACGTATTTCGTATAGGTTGCTCCCTTCCGGCATTTCATTTCTTATCAGCCAAATAAGCCAATGGTTCAGCACCTCAAGAGCCTCATCGGATAGAACATAATCAGTCAGTTCATACGATTTATAATGCCTTCCCAAGGGTTGAATATGGTCAAATTTTAGTATGGATTCTCGTGGGGGATTATTTATGGGGAGTCTTTCCCACATATATTGGGGATATTCACATCTCTGGATTCGTTCAACCAAAGCCCCATGCCATCCAGCCCTTAAATCGGTCTCTTCAGAACCATAGTATGGAGCAACCAACATGGTTGGGGCTGTCTGCCATTTTGGTTTGCTGCCAGGCCGCAGCGTCTTCGGGACTTCTGGCCCGCCAAGGCTTACAACCACAACCGGCCTTTTTTTTGCCCGATATACAAATTTTCTTTCACCCGGAAAATCTTGCAGAGCAGCGGTGGGTAGCTTTGGGTTTGGTGGGGGATTGGCAACACTGAAATCTTCGATACGGTAATTGATTTTATCATGTACAGTGGCTTCAGCCCTGCTCTCTGGTATCAGAACATTCGGGATAAGGTCAGTGTGCGGGACAAAGGCCCTTAATAAACGGCCTATGCAAAGTTCCTTGTTCTTGTTTACTGTCCACCAAGGTGATGTCTCAGTATGAAAAAAAGACTGTAGGGTGCCATCTTCATACATGCGGTTCACTTCGGGCCGGAGACTTCCAGACTGAATCGGATACCGTCAGCTCACCCTTTTCACTACAGAGCGGTTCCCCTGCTAGGCTGTCAAGCCACTCCTGTCCTTTCCAGAAGAGTTCATCATATCGAGGGGGAGTAGGTTTGACAAATCCAGCCTGGCCACTTTTTTTCTTGTCTGCGATTTTTGCCTGAATTTTTTCTTTCAAGTCCCGGAAAGCCTGTTTCCGTTTTTTCTGTTGCTTGGCGGACAGTTTCGGAGGCTGGTATTCTTTCAGCTCTTCGTATTCTTTTTTTTGCTGTTCGTACTGTTGTGCGGCAATATCGAAAGGCAATGTCTCGCCTGGCGCGGCATGACGCATTGGTATTGTAGAGTAGACGTGATCAAGAAGGTCATAGGTATCTGTTGTGAATTGCCTGAAACTTCCGTTGATGGCAAACACAACAGTAGAAGGAAGCTGTTTGCCCAGTTGGTCTGTCAAGTGTCCATCGTCAACGGACCAGCGGTCAAAATCATCATATGGGGTGTCGGTTATTGTCCTTTTGTGGCCACCTATGGCCTGGCAGGCAGGATCAATTCTCTGGAAAAGCCCTTCATCCCATGGGCCGAAATGATGAAATCGCCAGGGGATGCCGGTGAATGTTTCACCCCCATGGCGCATGGCATAGGCAAGATCAGCAAGATAAACGTACTTGATAATATGGATACGTCCGACCCCTTTGTCTTCGTAGTCGCCCCAGCCTTGGGCTGCGACAGAAAGAATGTATTGAATAAGGAGGTCTACCCGTTTTTGATCCATGAGAATTTCACTTAAGCAGTATTTGGTTTGTTGATCTACTCTTATAATATAATATTTCGGCTGGAGAATGAAAGTTGATTAATCCGGCAGATCAAAAGCGACAAAAAAGAAAACCTATTACCATATCCAGGTGGTAAATTCAAATCCATCGTCAATTTCAGGTGAATGTCAGGCAATTTTCTTGAGAATTATACAGGCAGTTGGTACATAACATCATTGTTCTAAATTTTATCGTTATTTTATGGGGTTATTCAAACGAAACTCCCTGGTTTTGGTGAGGGCAAGACATAATGGCAAAAAATACGGCCAATAAGAAGCAGAAGAGCGTTGAGGATAACCTTTGGGATTCGGCCAATAAGCTCCGGGGGAATGTCGAACCGTCGGAGTACAAGCATGTGGTACTCTCTCTCATCTTCCTCAAGTTTGCCAGCGACAAGTTTGAGGAGCGGCGGCAGGAGTTGATCCGCGAGGGCAAGGAGAAGTACATCGACATGGTGGAGTTTTACACCATGAAGAACGTCTTCTTCCTGCCGGAGGAGTCCCGCTGGAGTTATATCAAGAAGCACGCCAAGCAGGATGACATTGCCATCAAGATCGACACCGCCCTCTTTACGGTGGAGAAAACCAACAAGGCCCTCAAGGGCGCTTTGCCGGACAACTACTTTTCCCGCCTTGACCTGGATGTCAGCAAGCTGGCGGCCCTTATTGACACCATCAACAATATCCACACCATCAAGGACAAGCAGCAGGACATTGTTGGCCGGGTGTATGAATATTTCCTGAGTAAGTTTGCGCTGGCCGAGGGCAAGGGCAAGGGCGAGTTCTATACCCCCAAGAGCATTGTTAATCTGATTGCCGAGATGATTGAGCCGTACAAGGGCAAGATATATGACCCCTGCTGCGGTTCCGGCGGCATGTTCGTGCAGTCCATGAAGTTTGTCGAGAACCACCAGGGCAACCAGAAAGATATTTCCATCTATGGGCAGGAAGGCACGTCAACCACTCTCAAGCTTGCCAAGATGAACCTGGCTATACGCGGTATTGCCGCTAAGTTGGGGGATAAAGGAGACGACTCTTTTTCCAAGGATCAGAACCCTGATCTCAAGGCCGACTACATCATGGCCAATCCACCTTTTAACCAGAAGGACTGGCGGGCCGCCGATGAACTGACCGATGATCCCCGCTGGGCAGGCTACGAGGTGCCGCCGACCGGCAATGCAAACTATGGCTGGATTCTGCACATGGTTTCCAAGCTCTCGGAAAACGGGGTGGCCGGTTTCATTCTGGCCAACGGTGCGCTTTCCGGTGGTAACACCGAAAAAGCAATCCGCCAAAAGATGATTGAGAACCATCTGGTTGAGGCGATCATGGTTCTGCCCATGCGAATGTTCTACACCACAGACATTAGCGTCACCCTCTGGATTCTGAACAAGAACAAAAAAGCCCGTACCGTTGAACATGGTGATATTTCAAGGCATTACCGAGACCGGGAAGATGAAATTCTGTTTATGGATTTGAGGAAATGGGGTGAACCGTTCGAGAAGAAGTATGTGCAGTTTTCCGAGCAGCATATCCATGACATTGCCAAGACCTATCACACCTGGCAGCAGGCTATTGCCGATCAGGAATATGGAAATGTGCCGGAATATTGTTACTCCGCCCATATTGATGAAGTCCGCAACAAGGACTATTCGCTGGTTCCCAGTAAATATATTGAGTTTATTAACCGGGATGAGAATATTGATTTTGACGAAAAGATGGCCGGATTGCAGGCTGTGATCAACGAACTGCTGAAAGCCGAAGAGGATTCAAAAAAAGAACTACTGACTGTGTTCAAAGAGCTGGGTTATGAGATCAGGTTATAAGCGCATCGGCAAATATGTAAAACAGGGCCTGTAAAGAATTTTGTGTAAATGGTTTTCATTTTTAATTTTCAATATGCAGGCATTCTGTCGCCGAACAAGATTGAAAAGCGGTTCAAGGCAGCCTTCCAGTCTCTGATTGGCATAGTCCATTTTTTGGCGATATTGTTCAGCGCCATGTAAAGCAGTTTAAGCATCGACTCGTCATTGGGAAATGAACCCCGGTTCTTGGTAACTTTGCGCAGTGACATGTTCAACGACTCAATAGCATTGGTGGTATATATCACCTTGCGTATCTCGGGCGAATACGCAAAAAATGGGGTGATTCTTTCCCAATTTCTTCGCCAGGATTGGCCGATGGACGGATGCGTTTTGTCCCATTTTTCTTCAAAGGTCATCAGTTCCATTTCGGCCTGCTCGGCTGTTGGCGATTGGTAAATGGCCTTGAGATCCGCAGCCACCTCTTTGCGCTGTTTCCATGAGACATATTTCAGGGAATTGCGCACCATGTGGACGAGACAGAGCTGGACCTGGGTGAAGGGGAAAACCGTCTCAATGGCTTCAGGAAAACCCTTGAGGCCATCGACGCAGGCAATGAAAATATCCTGCACGCCACGGTTTCTTAGCTCAGTCACTACCTGCAACCAGAACTTGGCGCCCTCGTTTTCGGCAACCCACATTCCCAGGACATCCTTGACGCCGTCCATGGTGATGCCAATAGCCAGATAGACCGCCTTGTTCTTAACATGCCCATTGTCGCGCACCTTAACCCGGATAGCGTCCATGTAAACAATGGGATAAATGGGGTCCAACGGGCGATTTTGCCAAACTTTAACCTCGTCAGCAACGGCATCGGTGACCGTTGAAATCAGGGTGGGAGAGACATCAACTCCGTAAATGTCTTCCAAGTGCCCCTGAATCTCCCTGGTAGTCATCCCTCGGGAGTAGAGAGAGATAATCTTGTCGTCAAAGCCGGGAAAGCGGGTTTGCCCTTTGGGAATGATGACCGGATCGAAACTGCTGTCGCGGTCGCGCGGGACCTCAATCGGCATTTTACCGAAGTCGCCCTTGATGGTCTTTGCAGAGTTACCATTTCGGGCATTACCGCCTTTGGTGACGATGGTTCCATGTTTTTCGTGGCCCAGGTGGACGGTCATTTCCGCCTGTAACGCCCGCTCCAGTAAGGCCTTGGTGAGCTGCTTGAGCAGCCCGTTTTCACCGATCAGTTCTTCGGGCTTCTGGTAATTGTAGTCGGCAAGTAAACGATCCAAAATTTCTTTATCAATGGCCATATGAGCTCCTTTTTAAAGGGTAGTTTTTTGACTTACTCAGTCATAGCCATTTACACAAACTATTTTACACCCTCGTAAAACAGGTAAATGCCCGGAATAAAGACCTGTCTGTCACAACCCTCCAGGGTGTCAGCATCAATAAAGAGTTCATGCCTTCTGTGGCCAATGTCCATGGAACGGATTTATCCAAATACAAGGTGGTAGCCCGTAAGCAGTTTGCCTTTAACCCCATGCATGTTGGCCGTGATGAGGTATTGCCTATCAGTATGCTCGAAGAGAAGGAAAGCGTCATCGTTTCTCCTGCCTATGTTGTCTTTGAAATCAAAGATGAGAATGAGTTGCTGCCGGAATATCTGATGATGTGGTGCAGGCGTCCCGAATTTGACCGCAATGCATGGTTCACGACAGACAGCAGCGTACGGGGCGGCTTTAGTTGGAACGACTTCTGTGAAATGGAAATTCCTGTGCCATCCCCGGAAAAACAGCGGGAGATTGTCAAGGAGTACCACACCATTGTTGGACGGATCAGGCTCAACGAACAGCTCAACCAAAAGCTGGAAGAGACCGCCCAGGCCATTTACAAGCAGTGGTTTGTGGATTTTGAGTTCCCCATTTCCGCCGAGTATGTCGCAGCCATCGGCAAACCGGAACTGGAAGGCAAGCCCTATAAATCCAGCGGCGGCGAGATGGTTTACAATGATGAACTGGATCAGGAGATTCCGCAGGGTTGGTCGGCTGGACTGTTGGAAAAAATGATAAAGTTCAAAAATGGAAAATCAAGACCATTGGATGAGGGGAATTTTCCTATCTACGGAGGGAATGGGATATTAGGTTTTGCGAATAAATCAAACAATGACAATGTTGTTGCAATAGGACGTGTAGGTGCTTATTGCGGCAGTTTATACAGAGTTCCTGGCAAATGTTGGATCAGTGACAACGCAATCTGTGCGAAATCATTAAACCAGCAAAATATGTTTTGTTTTCACACTCTCAAAAGTCTTAACCTTAATGAGAGAAGTGAAGGGACAGGACAACCTTTATTAACTCAAAATTTATTGAATAGTATTGTCACAATTTTTCCTGTCGAAGATATTGTCGAGGAATTTGAGAAGGTATCAACGGCACTGTTTCAGCATCTTTATTTAAAAGAAGGAGAACAAAACATATTAAACACATTGAATGGTATCCTTCTTTCAAAAATGACCAGGATGGCAGCCTAATGAAATTCACTGAAGAACGCTTAGAACAGGCGATTATCGAGCTTCTTGAAGGAGAGGGCTATCCCCATGTCCTTGGCCAGGGCATTGCCCGCGATCCTGCCGACGTTCTCATCAAGGAAGACCTGCGAACCTTCCTGGCCACTCAATACAAAGCCGACAACATCACCCCCGGCGAGATAGAATTCATTGTCCGCAAGCTGGAGACCTTCCCCGCTTCCGATTTGTACGAGAGCAACAAGGCCATCATGAAAATGGTCTCGGACGGTTTTCTGCTCAAAAGGGAAGACCGCAGCAAGAAAGACCTCTATGTCCAGCTTATCGACTACAGACAACTGACAGCATTCCGCACCCCGGAAGCCTCTGAACTGGCAACCGTAGTTGCCGAGCAGCCTGCCGTCTACCATGCAGGCAATAATATCTTTAAAATCGTTAATCAGCTTGAAATTACCGGATATGAAAAGCGCATCCCGGACGGTATTCTTTATATCAACGGCCTGCCTTTGGTGGTTTTTGAGTTCAAGAGCGCCATCCGGGAAGAGGCCACCATCCATGACGCCTATGTGCAGTTGACGGTGCGTTACCGGCGGGACATCCCGGAACTGTTCAAATACAACGCCATTTGCGTGATCAGCGACGGGGTGAACAACAAGGCCGGTTCCTTCTTTGCTCAATACGAATTTTTCTATGCCTGGCGCAAAACCGATGGCGGCGATCTGGTTGAAAAGGATGGTATCGACTCGCTCTTCACCATGATCAAGGGTCTGTTCAACCAAGACCGGCTGCGGGACATTATCCGCAACTTTATCTATTTTCCGGACACATCCAAAAAGGATGAAAAAATCCTCTGCCGGTATCCCCAGTATTACGCGGCCAACAAGCTCTATCAGAATATCAAGGCGCACCGCCGCCCGGAGGGGGACGGCAAGGGCGGCACCTATTTCGGGGCCACCGGCTGCGGCAAGAGCTTTACCATGCTCTTTCTGACCCGGCTTTTGATGAAAAGCGTTGATTTCGCCAGCCCCACCATTGTGCTGATTACCGACCGCACCGACCTGGATGATCAACTTTCCGCCCAATTCACCAATGGCAAGGGGTATATCGGTGATGACTCAGTGATCAGTGTTGAGAACCGGGGGCATCTGCGGGAACTTTTGAAAGGCCGGAACAGCGGCGGCGTTTTCCTGACTACCATCCACAAGTTCACCGAGGACACGGAACTCTTAACCGACCGGGACAATGTGATCTGCATATCCGATGAGGCGCATAGGAGCCAGGTCAATCTTGATCAGAAGGTGCGTATCACAGAAAAGAACGGTGTGAAGTCGGTGAGCAAAACCTATGGCTTTGCCAAGTATCTGCATGATTCCCTGCCTAATGCCACCTATGTCGGCTTTACCGGCACCCCCATCGACGCGACCCTTGATGTGTTCGGCGAAGTGGTGGACGCCTACACCATGACCGAATCGGTTGCCGATGAAATCACCGTGCGCATTGTATATGAAGGCCGGGCCGCCAAGGTGTTGCTTGATAATTCCAAATTGCAGGAGATTGAAGAGTATTACGCCCAGTGTGCTGAAGAGGGGGCTAGCGAATACCAGATTGAAGAGAGCAAGAAGGCCAATGCCCAGATGAACTCTATCCTGGGCGACCCTGACCGGATCAAGGCCCTGGCTGATGATTTTGTGAAGCATTATGAGGCGCGGGTGAGCGAAGGCGCGACAGTCAAGGGCAAGGCCATGTTTGTTTGCTCAAGCCGTTTCATTGCCTGGGATTTCTACAAGGCGGTTATTGCGCTGCGGCCTGAATGGGCAGATGTGAAGGTATGCGAGGAAGGCGTGGAACTCTCCGAGAAGGAGAAAAAAGAGATCAAGCCCATGGAGCGGTTCAAGATGATCATGACCCGTGGCCAGGATGATCCTAAAGAGCTGTATGACATGCTCGGCACCAAGGACTATCGCAAAGAACTGGACCGACAGTTCAAGAACGGGAAATCAAACTTCAAGATTGCCATTGTGGTGGATATGTGGCTCACCGGTTTTGATGTGCCGTTTCTGGATACCATGTATATCGACAAGCCCATCCAGCGGCACAACCTGATCCAGACCATCTCCCGCGTTAACCGCAAGTTTGAGAGCAAGGAAAAGGGGCTGGTGGTGGACTATATCGGTATCAAACGCCAGATGAATCAGGCCCTGGCCCAGTATTCCAAAACCGACAGCTCAAACTTTGAAGAGGTAGAGCAGTCCATTGTGGTGGTCAAAGACCATCTTGATCTGCTGGCCAAGGTGTTCCACAAGTTTGACAAGAAACCATATTTCAGCGGCGCTCCGCTTGAACAGTTGCATTGCCTCAACATGGCGGCTGAGTTTGCCATGATCACCGATACCCAGGAAAAGCGGTTCATGTATCTGGTAAAGCGGTTGAAGGCTGCCTATGACATCTGCTGCGGCTCGGACGCCTTCAGCCAGGATGAGCGTGACCATATCCATTTTTATCTGGCTGTCCGTTCCATTGTCTTCAAGCTGACCAAGGGCGACGCCCCGGACACGGCACAGATGAACGCCAAGGTTCGGGAGATGATCAAGGAGGCCATCAAGAGCGATGGGGTGGAAGAGATATTCAAGATGGGAAAAGATGGGGGCAAGGAGCATGACCTGTTTGATGACGATTACCTTGCCAAGATAGAAAAGATCAAGCTGCCCAACACGAAAATTAAAATCCTGCAACAGCTCTTGGCCAAGGCCATTGGCGATTTCAAGAAGGTAAACAAGATCAAGGGTATCGACTTTTCAAAGAAGCTCAAGGCGCTGGTGGAGCGGTACAATGAGCGCAAGGAACAGGATGTATTGGTAAGTGAAGTGCTGGATGATTTCACCAATGAGATTTACGACCTGATTCAGGCGTTAAGAAAGGAGAAAGAGTCATTTGCCGACCTGGGCATTGATTTTGAGGAAAAGGCGTTCTATGACATCCTGAAGGCCCTGGCGCATAAGTATGATTTTGAATACCCGGAAGACAAACTTCTGCACCTGGCCAAGGAGGTTAAAGTTATAGTTGATGACAAGGCCAAGTATACCGACTGGGACGCCCGCGATGACATTAAAGCCGAGCTGAAGGCAGACCTGATTATCCTTCTTGCCGAGAATGACTACCCGCCGGTTGACCGTGATGAGGTGTATAAAGAAATTTTCGAGCAGGCGGAGAATTTTAAGAGGTTTCAGGGGGCCGGGGCTTCGGCAGGGGATAGAATTTAACGAAAGAAGGATAAATGACAGTCTTGTTGGTTTTCTTTCCATCTAAATGATGAGAATAATATAAAATAGAGTATAGTTTGTATTAATATTTGGTCGCATATTTTACGCTAATTCCAGAAAGAAATGTCGGATAACCTTAATCCTCTAAAAGCCCTGATCTTTAGAATTGTTCACATGGACAACGTTCAGTGGATTCTTAGACATGGTATGTATTGCCGTAATTCTTCTATTCAGGATTTGGAATACCGAACCATAGGAAATCCTGAGCTAATTAATAAGCGACAATATCGGGATGTGCCGATCAATCCTGGCGGAACATTAAGTGACTACATTCCTTTTTACTTCACACCATTTTCGCCGATGATGTACAATATTAAAACAGGGTATGCTGGCATTACAAAGGTGCCTAATGAAAAAGTGGTTATTTTTGTTTCTAGCTTGCATAAGTTGAACCAAATGGAGAACCCGTTTGTCTTTACCGACCGGCACGCATATCTTTTAAGCGCTCAATTTTATAGCGAATTAGTTGACCTGGAACGAATCGATTGGCCTTTGTTGCAGAGTAGGAATTTCCAAAGAGACCCTGATGATCCTGGTAAACTTGAACGGTACCAAGCTGAAGCCTTGATTTATCAGCATTTGCCGATTGAGAAATTCATTGGGGCTGTTTGTTACACAGATCAGGGGCTGAACCATATTCAAAAACTAGCCAATGGCAGTGGTATTGATCTGCAGGTTAAAAAACTTCCTGGGTGGTATTTCTAATGATACGGTTTACTAAAGGAAACTTACTTAAAGCTGAGGCTGAAGCATTAGTTAATACGGTTAATACCGTAGGTGTTATGGGAAAAGGTATAGCTTTGATGTTTAAGGAAGCATTCCCCGAAAATACCAAGCAATATGAAGCGGCTTGTAAGGCAAAAAAAGTTGATGTCGGACAAATGTTTGTCGTCAGAAACGCTCAATTGTTTGGGCCGAAATGGATAATCAATTTCCCCACAAAAAAACATTGGCGGCATCCAACCAAGATGGAATGGGTTGCTCAAGGCCTGTTAGACTTGCATCGTGTAATTATTGAAAATCAAATCAAATCAATCGCTATCCCTCCTTTGGGATGTGGGAATGGAGGGCTAGATTGGAACGATGTGCGCGATGAAATTGTGGATGTTTTGTCAGATATAGAAAATGTTGAGATTATTGTTTTTGAGCCTATAAAAAAATACCAGAATGTTGCAAAAAAGACAGGGGTCCAGAAGCTAACGCCTGCACGAGCTTTAGTGGCAGAATTAATAAGACAATATTGGATACTCGGCATAGAATGTACTCTGTTAGAAATTCAGAAACTTGCCTGGTTTTTGGAACGGAATATTGAAAAGTGTGCTCCGGACAACCCTCTTGATCTGCGATTTGAAGCAAATAAATTCGGGCCGTTTGCGACTAGATTAAATCACCTGCTTAATGCTTTAGATGGAAGTTACCTGCATTGCGACAAACGAATTGCTGATGCCGGGCCTATGGATGTAATTTGGTTTGATGACAAAAAGAAAGACTACTTGAAGACTTATTTGAAAAGTGTTGCCGTTAAGCCCTATGTGAAAGCGTTGGAGACAACTTCCCAAATTATCGACGGTTTTGAGTCACCTTTGGGTATGGAATTATTGGCTACGGTAGATTGGTTGATAGAAAAAAACAAATGCGCAGCAACACTAGATGAAATAAAGAAGGGCTTACAACAATGGCCGGGAGGGCCTGAAGCCGGGCAAAGAAAGATGAAAGTTTTCAATGATAGATTGATAAAAATTGCTTTAGATCGATTAACTGCTACGAATAATGCGTGTCTGGGAAATGCTATGAATTAAAACGCAGCGAAATGGATTTGACGGTATTTATGACGGTATTCCCAGAATAACAAATAAAAAAATTATTTAATTTCAATTAGTTACAGAAACAACTCAAGTCCCTGCATCCCACCATATACGAAAACCCTCTGATATTCTCTTTTGGTATCAGAGGGTTTTTTATTTGCAAGTCGTACGAAAAGCCACCCCTTCCTTTTTTCCTGAACAAATTCTCAATGTAAGCGGTAATCAAACCCCACTTGGCACTTCCGGCAAGACCAGATCCGCCGACTTGAGGCGGTAAAGTGGACCCCTGAGTCAAGACAAAAAAACACAGAGTTTAAGCTGCACATTTGACTTCATCCACAGCTGGACGGCGCTGTCCCGATTTGATCTTTTCTGGTGCTGCCTGTTCAGTTTTCTTTTCTCTGTCTGGGAATCTGTCCACGATCAACGCCCCGCCGTGCTTTGCGAACCGGTACGCAACATCTGGCGTCTTTTGCCCTAGTACAATGTAAAATTTAAGTTTTCGTATTTTTGCGTGATATTTGTTATAGTCGTCTTCAAAATACAAGGAGGACGAC